>JASHVN010000121.1 GCA_030044555.1 Xanthobacteraceae bacterium
TTGATGCGCACCGGATCCACCGCCAAGAGCCGCAGCGCCTGCTGATCCTGCGCCACCGCCATGATGGCGCGGCCGATAAAGGTGCGGGTGAGAAGCAGCTGCAGCGAGGCGATCAGCAACAGAGACACCAGGCACGGCACCAGGATGCGCAGCGGGATATCGAGATCGCCGATGTGCCAGCTCGGGCCGATATAGGGCGCGTTGACGTAGCGGTAGTCCACGCCGAAATAGAGGACGAGCGACACTTCGGTGATGAACAAAAGCCCGAAGAAGAACGCCAGCCCGCGCAGCGATTCCTGGCCGCGCTTTTCGAACGACAGATAATAGACCTGATAGATGCCGGCACCGAGCGCGTAGAAAGCCGGCAACACGATGATGCTGGTGATGATCGGATCAAGCCCGAGGTCGGCGTTTACGATATAGGCGACGTAGGAGCCGAGAATGATGAAGGCCGGATGAGCGATGTTGACGATGTCGAGAATGCCGAACGAAAGCGACACGCCCGACGTCACCGCCGCGTAGAAGCCGCCGATCAGGATGCCCGAAACCAGCGCATTGATCAGGAGATCGAAGGAAAAAATCATTATCCGGTGCCCAGCTCGGCTGAGTGTGCAGGAAGCACTCCGGCTTGGCTAGACGAAAAAGCCTGCTCCGGCCATCGGGGGGAGGCAACAGGCCGCGGATTTTTCCTCGCCGGCACCCGGGGTGAGGGTGGTGTCTCAGGCGATCACGGAAAGCCTTCGATCGCAACGGCTATAGGAGGTCCCGTGGCAATGAGGAACTCGAAGGCGGAGCCACTCCAGCGGCTGGTTTCTCGCCCCCGCCCCGCACCGTCTTCCAGCCGCGCAGCTCAGATCCGCAGCGCATGCTCGGGGTGGGTGTAGGGCATCTTCAAGGCCTCGGCGACCGCGCGGTAGGTCACGTGGCCATCATGGATGTTGAGGCCGTTGCGCAAGTTTGCGTCGGCGGCGAGCGCGAGCCGCCAGCCTTTGTCGGCGAGCGCGAGCACGAACGACGTGGTCATGTTGCTCAGCGCGAATGTCGAGGTGCGCGCCACCGCGCCCGGCATGTTGGTGACGCAATAATGCACGACATCATCGACCACATAGGTCGGATGCGAATGGGTGGTCGGGCGCGATGTCTCGGCGCAGCCGCCTTGGTCGATGGCGACGTCGACGATGACCGATCCCGGCTTCATCGCCTTGACGGTCGTCGCCGATATCAGTTTCGGCGCGGTAGCGCCGGGGACCAGCACGGTGGCGATCACCAGGTCGGCGCGCCGGCAGAGGAGTTCGACGACGTCGGGCGTGGAGAATAGCGTACGCACGCGGCCCAATTGCGCGGCGATGCGGCGCAGCGCCTCCGGATTGCGATCGAGCACGGTGACGTCGGCGCCCATTCCCGACGCGATCAGCGCCGCGTTCGTTCCGGCCACGCCGCCGCCGAGAATGAGCACGTTCGCCGCCGAGACGCCCGGCACGCCGCCAAGGAGGACGCCACGCCCGCCATTCTCCTTTTCCAGGCAGTGCGCGCCCACATGCGGCGCCATGCGGCCGGCCACTTCCGACATCGGCGTGAGCAGCGGCAGCGCGCCATTCGCTCCGGTGACGGTCTCGTAGGCGATCGCGGTGACGCCGCAGGCCAGCAAATCTTCGGTCTGGGCGCGGTCGGGCGCCAGATGCAAATACGTAAACAGAACCTGGCCGCGATGCAGTTTCTTGCGCTCGACGGCAAGCGGCTCTTTGACTTTCACGATCAATTCGGCGCGGCCGAAGACCGCATCGGCGTCAGCCACGATCTCGGCGCCGGCGGCGCGATAATCGGCGTCGGGCAATCCGGCGCCGGCACCGGCGCTGGTCTCGACCAAAACCTGATGGCCCTTGTCGCTGAGTTCGCGCACCGTCGAAGGCACGAGGGCGACGCGGTATTCGTTGTCTTTTATCTCCTTAGGGACTCCGACCAGCATCGTCGTTCACCGGCCTCAACCGTCCACCGGCTCCATGCCCGCGATCTCGATGCCGAAGCCGGAAAGACCCACATAGGTCATCCGCCGCGACGGCGACAAAAGCCGGATCGAGTGAACGCCCAGATCTTTGAGGATTTGCGCGCCGAGACCGATTTCGCGCCATTGCCGGCTGCGTGCCTCGCCCGAGGGGGTCTCATCGGTCTTCGGGATCCCGACGACCGGCACGCCGGCCGTGCCGTCGCGCAACAGAACCAGCACGCCGCGGCCTTCGTCTTTGAACCGCGCCAGCGACCGGTGAATCGTCGTCGCGCCGCCGAACACATCGCCGATGATGTCGGCGCGGTGCAGCCGGGTAAGCACGTTCTTGCCGTCGCCGATGCGGCCATGGACGAAAGCCATGTGATAGACCGGATCGAACGGAGTGAGGAACGCGTAGCCGGTCAGCGTGCCGATCTCCGATTGCACGGGAAACTCGCCCACGCGCTCGATCAGCTTGTCGCGCGCTTGCCGGTAGGCGATCAGTTCGGCGATTGTGAGGAGCTGCAGCCCGTGCTGTGCGGCGAAGCTTTTCAGCTCCGGCCCGCGCATGACGGTACCGTTGTCGTTCATGAGCTCGGCAAGCACGCCCACTGCGGGCAGGCCGGCGAGCCGGCAGAGGTCGACGCAAGCCTCGGTGTGGCCTGAGCGCATGAGCACGCCGCCTTCGCGGGCGATCAGCGGAAACACGTGGCCGGGGCGGACGAAGTCGGAGGCGCCGCTATTTCCGTTGGCGAGCGCGCGCACCGTATTGGTGCGCTCCTCGGCCGAAATGCCGGTGGTAAGCCCATGGCGCACGTCGACCGATACGGTGAACGCGGTGCCGAGCGGCGCGTTGTTGAACGCGACCATCGGATCAAGGTGCAAGCGCCGCGCTTCGGCCGGCGCCAGCGGTGCGCAGACGATGCCCGAAGTATGGCGGATGATGAACGCCATCTTCTCCGGCGTGCACAGATTAGCCGCGACAAATAGGTCGCCCTCGTTCTCGCGGTCGTCGTCGTCGGCCACAATGATCAATTCGCCGCGGGCGAAAGCGGCGATGGCGGCGCTGACGTGCTGGTGGGTGTCTTCCATTCGGCTCTTATACCAATGTTTTCGATGAAGCCGTCAGCGCGCCGGCGGCGGAAACGGCCATGCGGGGGTCTCGCCCACTTGGCCGCGCTGCCGCAAATAGTGATCGGCAATGACGCTGGCCACCATGGCTTCCCCGATCGGCACGGCGCGAATGCCGACGCAGGGATCGTGACGGCCTTTGGTCGAGATTTCGGTGTCCCGGCCATGGCGGTCGACGGTGCGGCGGGGCGTGAGGATCGACGACGTGGGCTTGACCACAAAGCGCGCGACCACCGGCTGCCCGGTGGAGATACCGCCCAAGATGCCGCCGGCATTGTTCGCAAGGAATGTGAGCTTGCCGTCGTTGCCCACGCGCATCTCGTCGGCATTCTCTTCGCCGGAGAGTTCGGCGGCGCCGAATCCGGCACCGATTTCCACGCCTTTGACCGCGTTGATGCCCATCAGTGCCGCGGCCAAGTCGGCGTCGAGCTTGCCGTAGACCGGTGCGCCGAGACCCGGCGGCACGCCCTCGGCGATGACCTCGATCACCGCGCCGATGGATGAACCGCGCTTGCGCACACCGTCGAGATAGTCTTCCAACATTGCCGCGAGCTTGGCGTCGGGACAGAAGAACGGATTGCGCTCGATCGCGCCCCAATCCCAGCAGGCGCGGTCGATCCGGTGCGGTCCCATTTGAATAAGGGCGCCGCGCACGGAAAGTCCCGGCACGACCTTGCGCGCAATGGCGCCGGCGGCTACCCGCATCGCCGTCTCGCGCGCCGACTGGCGGCCGCCGCC
>JASHVN010000122.1 GCA_030044555.1 Xanthobacteraceae bacterium
GAAGTGACGACGGCTGAGAGTCGAAGTGACGCGGCTTCCGTGCATCGCGCCCTCCCTTAAGCTTTCATCATGTCGGCGGCGCGATGAATGGCGCGGCGCAGACGCTCATAAGTGCCACAACGGCAGATATTGGTGATGTTGGCGTCGATATCGGCGTCGGTCGGGTTGGGGAAGTTCTTCAAGAACGCGACCGTCGCCATGATCTGCCCGGATTGACAATAGCCGCATTGCGGCACGTCCTCCGCGACCCACGCGCGCTGCACCGGATGGCTGTTGTCGGCCGAGAGCCCTTCGATGGTCGTGATCTTCGCGCCATCGAGCGCGCCGATCGGCACCGAGCAGGAGCGCATCGGCCTGCCGTCGATATGCACGGTGCAGGCGCCGCATTGCGCGATGCCGCAACCGAACTTGGTGCCGGTCAGGCCGACAACGTCGCGCAGCACCCAAAGCAGCGGGGTATCGGGCTCAATATCGATTTTTCGGGGGGTTCCGTTGACTTCGATCGTGATCACCGTGGCTCTCCTCAGAGTAAGGTGATGCAGGTTTTCGGCGACGCAAGCTTACGTTGCGTCGAAACACAGATTAGCAGGGCTGCCTACACAGTCAAACACACGATGTATTGAGCGGTTCTCGCACTTTTGCAGTTTTGCGATGCAAAATGCCGCACGGATCAGGCGCGGAACTTTCCGCGCCTCGGCTGGATAAACACCGTAACCGGCGCTTTCGTCCTGTTCACGCGGCATCTCATAGGGGCCGCCTATCAGGCCATGGCCTCCTTGCGCACGTTGCCATTTGACTGGACAAACCACCGCTCGGTGACGAACGGCTTGCCCCCGAGCCGCGCTGCCATCCATTCCGCCTGATAGGCGCGCGGTTCGGGGCCGTTCTGCGTCGCCGTGGTCAGCGCGATGCTATGATTGCCGCCCTCGTAAACAATGAGCTGCTTTGGCCCGCCTAACGCTTTCATAAACGCCTCAGTGTGTTCGAGCGGACAGAGCTGATCGTATTCGCCGCAGGCGACCATATAGGCGCCTTTGACCTTCTGTGCGTAGCCGTTCCAGTCGATCGTTTTTCGAAACTCATCAAATTCGCGCTCATCGGTGATTCCCGACATGAACATGAATCGTTTCTTAAACGTCGGCGAGGCGCGGTTGAAAATCGTCTCGCCGCCCGGCTCGTAACAGGTGCCGATGACGGCGCAGGCTTTGTAGCGCGCATCAGCCGCCATCATGATCGCGGTGAAGAACGAGCCGTAGCTGACGCCGGTCATGCCGATCTTATCGGCGGCGACCTCGGGACGACTGACCAGCCAATCGGCCAGCGTGCTCGCCGCTTCCGCCCAGCCCGGAACGTCGACATAGATGCCGCGCAGCGGCGGTTCCCAATAGCCTGGCCCCTCGAAGGCCAGCACCGCGTAACCGCGCTCCATCCACGCATCATTGCTGAGCGCAACGGAGCGCTCCTTGAAGCCGTCCATGCCGGAGACCGCAACAATCACCGGCACCTTGGCGCCGCTTTGATAACCAGGCGGCAGATGGAAGATCGCCGGCAGCGTCGTGCCGCGATAAGGCAATTCGACCCATTCGATGTGATGATCGGCAAGGCTTGCGTATTTGTCGAAGGTCTCGCGCTTCCTGTCGTTCAAAGCTTTGAGCTTGTAATTGACCTCGTCGATGGTCCACATCGCTGAGGCCCAATAATTGGCCGCGAGGTAATAATTGTCGCGTGCCGCCGTCTTGCTGCCGGACCGCTCGGCGTCCTTGGCCATCGCTTCGCGTTTTTTGGCGAGCGTTTCAAAGACCGGACCGATATCGACAAGACGCTTCACGCGCTCGCGCAACTCTTTCATATCCGGCACGGCCGCGGGACCACCCGCATGGATCGCGACCGCCGTATGACTCTGATCCCAGTCGACGCCGTTGGCCTGAATGATGTTGTCGAGCACCCAACGCTGCTCGTCGAAACGTTTGACGATGGGCTCGCCCTTCGGCGCGCGCTGTGACCAGTCGCGATGGTGTGTCGCATCGGGTTTGGTTGCCGCCGCGTCGGCTGGCGCCGACACGGTCGCGACGGCAGCGCCGGCGACCGCCGCCATCGAGCCGGATTGCAAGAAGCTCCGACGATCCATGACGTTCCTCCCTCGATGTAACTTTTGTTGAAGGCCGAAGCTTAGCGAAATCCGGCATGGCTGTCTCAGTCGTCAGGGTCCGCAAGATGTCGATGTCCGTGACGGCGCAAAATGGTAAGCCTGCGATTGAGAACGCTAGAGCATGATCCCGAAAAGTGGAAACCGGTTTTCGGATAAGATCATGCTCAAAGGAAAAATCCAGGGAGGCCCAACCGTGCCGATCATCGACGCACAGCTGCATGCCTACGAGCGCGATCATCCTGGCCGGCCGTGGCACGCCGTGCTCACTGGCCCCCCGGAGGTCACCGGCGATCAAACGGTGGCGACGCTCGACGCTGCCGGCGTCGACGGCGCCATCCTGGTTTCGGCGTTCACCATGTATCGTTACGATGCCAGCTATGCGCTCGAGGTGCACAAGCGTCATCCTGACCGCTTCGCGCTGATCAAGCCGGTCGATCCCGCCAACCCGGCCGTCGCCGAGATCATCGCCGACTGGAAGCGAACGCCCGGCGCGGTCGCCGTGCGCATGCTGCTCGTCCGCGGCAATTACAGCCTGGACCCGGCCGATCCCGGCCTCAATCGCGTGCTTGCGGAGGCCGCGCGATTATCGATGCCGGTCAACCTGCATATTGCCGGACGGCTCGACCAGGGGATCGAGCTCATTCGCCGCCATCCCGATACGCAGATTATTGTCGATCACCTCGGTCTGGTGCAGCCGCACGAGCCGCCGCTGCCGGCGGAGCCGTGGGCCGAGCTGCCGCGGGTGCTGACGCTCGCCAAAGAGCCCAACGTCGCCATCAAGGTCACCGGCGCCTGCACGCTGTCGCACGAGAGTTTTCCTTATAACGATATCTGGGATCCGGTTTGCCGCCTCATCGACGCGTTCGGCGTCGACCGCTGCATGTGGGGCACCGACTGGACGCGCGCGGTGAAGTTTCTCACCTATGCCCAAGGCGTCGATGCCTTCCGCGTGACCGACCGTATCTCGGACAGCGACAAGGCCAAATTGATGGGCGGCACGCTCACGCGCATTTACGGCTGGGCCCCGCAGCGGCATTGAGTTCGGCGTCAGTCTTGCCGTGCCGTGCTAGGCTGTTTGCGAACATAGCAAAACGACGAGAAAGTCGGAGGAAGCGATGAAAGCCGTGCTTGGCCGCTTGTTTGTGCTCGCCTGTCTGCTCGCGAGCTCCGCCGCGCTGGGACAGGCCTCGGCACAGACCTACCCGGACCGCACCGTCACCATCGTGGTGAGCTCGGCGGCCGGTGCGTTGACCGATGTGCTGACCCGCACCGTTGCCCAGCGGCTGTCGGAACTATGGAAGCACCCCGTCATCGTCGAAAACAAAGGCGGCGCCGGATACACGATCGCCGCACAGTCGGTGATGCGGGCCGAGCGCGACGGCTACACGCTGCTCGCTTCGGAGACCGGCTTCTATACGACCCAGCCGTATCTCTATGCGAAGGGCAAGCAGCCCTACGACGCGCAGAAGGACTTCGTTCCGGTCGTGGGCTACGGCACCATTCCGGCAGCCCTCCTGGTCAATCCGTCGCTGCCGGTGAATTCGGTGAGCGATCTGATCGCGCTCGCCAAGAAGAAGCCGGGGACCATTACGTTCGGCACCGCCGGCGTCGGCACCGCCCTGCACATCGCCGGGCTGGAGCTGGAAAATCTCGCCGGCATCAAGATGACGGCGGTGCACTATCGCGGCGCCGCGCCCGCGCTGACCGATGTGATGGCCGGCAACATCGATGCGGTGATCATGGGCCCGTCGGTGGCGCTGAGTTCAGTGCGCGCCGGCAAGCTCAAGATGCTCGCCTTTGCGAGCGCCAAGCGCCTGCCGCAATTTCCCGACGTGCCGACCATGGCCGAGACGGTTCCGGGATACGAGGCGAGCGTGTCGTTCGGATTGTTCGCGGCGGCGGGGACGCCTGCCGGCATCATCAACAAGGTCAACGCCGACGTGCAGAAGATCGTCAGCGATCCCGACTTTCAGAAAAAACTTCTCGATCGCTTTGCGGTGCAGCCGGTGCC
>JASHVN010000123.1 GCA_030044555.1 Xanthobacteraceae bacterium
GGAATGATCCATGATGGCCTTGATCGCGCCCAAGACCTCATCGCGGCCGTAACGTTCGATCAGTTCGAGGAAGCGCCGCTCGCCGGTCTTCACCGCCGTGATCTGCGCGCGCAAATCGCCCATGGCGCGGCTTGGCAGCCGCATATTCTGCTTGATCACCTCGATCAGCGTTTCGTTGGGCCTGCCGCGATCGTGCAGTTTCAGGATCGGAATTTGCAGGCCTTCGGAGAAGATATCGGTGGTGATGCCGCCGAGCGTGCCGCCGATGTCGAGCCAGTGCGCCATGCAGCACGAGAAACCGACCAATACGTTGCGGTGAAAGATCGGCAGCGTCAGCGTGACGTGATTGAGGTGGCTGCCGGTGAGATAAGAATCGTTGGTGACGTAGATGTCGCCGGGCCGCATGGTGTCGCGGCCGAAGTGCTTGATCTTTGCCTTGACGGTCTCCGCCATGCCGCGGATGAACATCGGCAGCCCGATGCCGATGGAGACGGTCTCGCCTTCGGGGGTGAACAGGCCCGTGGTGAAATCGAGCGCCTCGTAGATGATGATGTTGTAGGCGGTGCGCATGAGGTTCGTCTTCATCTCCTCAGTCACCGCGATCACGCCGTTGCGCACGATTTCGGTCACGACGGGATCGGTGCTTCTGCGCGCTCGTTTTTTTGTCTTAGCCATGAATTCGCTGGCTCCTGTCTGAACAAGTGTTTCGGCCCGGAAGGCCGGTCTTAGAGCATGATCCCGAAAAGTGGAAACCGGTTTTCGGATAAGATCATGCTCAAAGGAAATCCAGACCTTGATCCGATTCAATCGAATTGGATCAAGGTCTGGGATATAAACGGCCGAGCTGGAATGAGCGCCCGGGAGGAGAAGAACGCCGCGCACCAACAACTTCTGCTTGACTTGGCACGCGGCGGCGGTGTCCTAATTGGGGTCGATTCGGAGAAGATCGATTCGCGGTTGGGGAGCAGCCGATGCTTGATGCGGACAAGTACGCGGAACATTTTCCTGACGAGAAGCAAGCGTTTGTGGTGCAGGACACAAAGGGCGTTTCAACCGCGCCGGCGACGAGTCCGTCGCCATTGCTCCTAGCCGCTCTGTCCCGGCTTGAGAGAGAATTCAGCGACATATTGCGAGCGCAAAACCCGGCGCAGACAGACGGTTCTGATTAGGAACGGGTATGGTCCCGCTGGACGCGGCATAAGATCTTCCGGCGCAGGATACCCTGCGGTCGGCCGTTCTTGCGGCGGCGATCAACATGAGGCCGATCAACCTGCGATTGTGATTGCCAGATTTCCGTAAGCGTCGATTTCCAGCCGGTCCCCTGGAAGCAGCAAGGTGGTCGAGGCATATTCTTCGATCAAGGCAGGACCCGTGATCCTGTTGCCGGCCAAAAGGGCGGGACGCCAGTAGGTCGGCGTCAGGCGAAAGCGTCCACCGAAATAGACTTTGCGCTTGCCGCTTGCCGCCGCCGCGGGAGGCGCGGCGCGACCGCGAGCGATCTTGCGCTGCGGCGGCTTGCGCATCTGCCCGCTCACCGTCGAGCGCAGGCTGACGATCTCGGCCCGCTCGTCCGGCGCCGACGTGCCGTAACGCTGCGCGTGCGTGGCGTCGAAAAGCCGTTTGATGGCTTGTTTGACGGCTTGGCGGTCGCTGCGTTTGAACACCGCCGCCGGTAGATCGACGGTCACCGCGTGCTCCTGTCCGACATAGCGCATGTCGGCGGCCCGCTTCACGGCGACCTTCTGAGGCTTTACCGACGCGGCATCGATCGCGTCGCTGCCCTGCTGCTCCAGCGCGCGGTAGACATTTTCGATGTCCGCAAACGACGCGTCTTCGAGCGGCGTGAACCAGGTGCGCACGAAATCGTAGCGCAGGTCCGCAAACAGCATCCCGAAAGCCGAAAACACGCCGGGCGCGAAGGGCACGATGACACGCCGCATGCCGATCTCGCGCGCCACCTCGACGGCATGCAGGGGACCGGCGCCGCCGTAGGCGACCAGAACGAAATCGCCGGCATCCAGGCCGCGTTCGGTGGTGACGCCCTTGACGGCGTAGGACATCGCCGTGGCGGCGATGCGCAGAATTCCGTCGGCGGCTTCCACTGCGCCGAGACCGAGCGGATCGCCGATCTTGTTTTTCAGCGCGCGCTCCGCCGCCGCGACGTCGAGCTGCATCTCGCCGCCGAGAAAACGCTCGGCATCGAGCCGGCCGAGCACCAGATTGGCGTCGGTCACCGTCGGCTCGCCGCCGCCGAGGCCGTAACAGGCGGGGCCGGGCACGGCGCCGGCGCTTTGCGGTCCGACCCGCAGCGCCTCATCCTCCACGCGTGCGATGGAGCCGCCGCCGGTGCCGACTTCGAAAATATCCATCATGGCGATCTGCACCGGCAGCGCTTTCTCATAGCCGCCGATCAGCGCCGTGCCGGTTGTTAAAGCCTCGCCGTGGTGGATCACGCCCGCTTTGGCGGTGGTGCCGCCCATATCGAAAGCGATGGCGTTGTCGATGCCGAGCATCCGGCACAGCGCCTGCGTGCCGATGACGCCCGCAGCCGGACCGGACTCGAGCATGCGCACGCACTGGCTCTGCGCCTGCTCGGCTTCATAAAGTCCGCCGGTCGACTGCACGACGAGGAACGAGCCGCCAAAGCCGGCGGCGCGCATATGCGCGTCGATCTCGCCGATATAGCGGCGGACTTTCGGGCCCACATAGGCGTTCGCCGCCACCGTCGAACAGCGCTCGAACTCGCGATATTCCTGCGACAGTTCGTGCGAAGCGGAGACGAACATCTTGGGGTGATTTTTCTCAAGGATCGCCTTGGCGCGCTGCTCGTGATCGGCGTTGGCGTAGCAATTGAGGAACAGGATGGCGGCGGCTTCGATGCCGCGTTCCTCGAGCTTGCGACCCAGCGCCGCGATCTCATCGTCGTCGAGCGGCGTGTCGATCTCGCCGTCCGCCAGCATGCGCTCATTGACCTCAAAGCGCAGCTCCCGCTCGATCAGCGGCACGTGCTTCTGAAAAAACAGATTGTAGGCGTCCGGCCGGTTGATGCGGCCGATCTCATAGATATCGCGAAACCCCTGGGTGATGAGCAGCGCCGTGCGCGCCCCGGTGCGTTCGAGCATCGTGTTGATGGCGATGGTCGAGCCGTGAAGAAAAAGCGCAGCGGAGCGGTAGTCGCTGCCGGCTTTTTTCACGCCAGCCGAAATGCCCTCGACCAGATGCGCCGGCGTGGACAAAGCTTTGCCGAACGTGAGTTCGCCGGTCTTCTCGTCAAAAACCGCAATGTCGGTGAACGTGCCGCCAATATCAGCGGCAAGCCGCAGCCGCCCCTGCACGGATCCTCGCTGCGCCGATCCTCGCTGCACCATGCCCCTTAGCCCCTTTCCCGTCACGCCTCGAGGACGACGTAATCATCTTCGATGCGCACGGGAAAGGTCTCCGCCACGTATGGCCCTTCGACCAGCGTTGCGCCGGGCGCAACAGAAACCGAAAATTGCCGCGCCCGCACCCGGTCCGGCTCGCACCATGATTTCCCGGTGCGCACATCGAACTCCCAGCCGTGCCACGG
>JASHVN010000124.1 GCA_030044555.1 Xanthobacteraceae bacterium
GCGTTGAAGCGGCTCTCCTGCCAGATCACGCGGGCGAAGAATTCCACCGGCAGGCCGTTCTGCGCGGCGTCCTGCTCGATCGCATGGCAGACATCGTCGGCGGAACGTGCCTGGCGGGTCGCCGATTCGGCCGGCGTCGTCTTTCCTGGCTGTGGTGAGGATGCTGCGTTCGGTGGGCTCGCCCTGACGGTCCAAGAGGGCTGCGCTGCTATTGCGGCCGATGTCGCTCCGAGGAGGAGCACGAGGGATCCGGCCAGGGCAGACGATCGCATGCGGGTCATGAGGGACTTTCGGCAAAGTCTCTCCCCACCCCGCTCGCGTGTCTTACCTCACGTCTGTGCTAGTTCAATGTCAATAAGGTTCCTGCGTGGCTGTTGCTAGGGCCCTAGACCTTGATCCAATTCGATTGAATCGGATCAAGGTCTAGATTTTCCGTTGTGCATGATCCCTCGGGTCAAGCCCGAGGGCATGCTTAGCCGAAAATCGTTTTCCACCCTCGGATCGAGTCCGAAAGCAGGCTTTTTCGGGATCATGCACTAGCCGCGCGTCTTCACCGTCAGCGCCTCGTCGACGGCCCCGCGCAGCGTCGCCACCGAGAATGGCTTGGCGATCACATCATGGATCAGCGCATCGAGCCCCTGCGCGCGCTCGCGTTGATCGGCATAGCCGGTCATCAGCAAAATGGTGAGATCGGGAAAGTCGCGCGCCGCGGCAAGCGCCAACGCGATCCCGTCCATGATCGGCATGCGCACGTCGGTGAGCAAAAGGTCGAAGCGGCCGTTTTCGCGGGTGAGCATTTCGAGCGCCTCGCTGCCGTCGTGCGTGACCTTGACCTCGTGCCCGCTCATGGTCAGAGCGCGCGCACACATCGCGCCCAAAGCCTGCTCGTCTTCAGCGATGAGAATGCGCGCCATGGATCTTCAGTGCTCCCTCGCGAAGTCGCGGCGATTGAGGAAACGCACCAGCACGTCGCTGCTCGCGGGCGGCGGAGAGGCGAGCCGAGCGGTAAAATCCTCGGCCTGATAGGCGGCCAACTGCGCCTGCGCCGGAACGGCCGTCCACGAATAGATCTCCTGCCTGGCGGCGTTGCGCACGATGAACTTCAGCCGCGGCACCTCGATGATTCCCCCGGTGTCGTTGACGACGTAGCCGTGCACCACGAGGATCGGCACGCCATCGTGCGCTTCCATGCTCGTCGCTATCTCGGCAAAGGAAAGGCCCCGCAGATTCACCGGCAGCCCCAGTGCGGCATAGAACGAGGCCGTCTGCGGCAAAACACGCACGAAGTCCTGGCGCCAGCCGATGATGATGGCATCGACGACAATCAGGACCAGGATGGCAACCTGCCAGCGCGACAGCAGCCATCCGTGCCGCTGCCGCTCGAGGCCGCGCGGATAGCGTCGCGCCGCCGCCGTCTCGATGTCCTCAGGCTGCTCGCCTTCCGGCGCGTCCCGGTGATCGGCATCGGTACCGACGGGAGCACGCCCAGCATCGAGGTCGACGGGCGCGATGGGGGGAGCTTCGACCTCGACGGAACGGCCTGCTTTTGCGTGGTCATCGGCAGGCGGGGCTGCGCCAAAATCGGCCTCGCCTGACGCTTCCAGCGGCTGGTTCCGTTCCCAGTCGTCGGCGGCGGACGAAGCCTCGGCCCACTGAGATGCACCGGAAAAGCCGGCGGAAGCTGCGGCGATAACGGCCTCTTCTTCGGCTGCCGCTCCCTCGAGGGCTTCCGGCATGCCGTGCCCGGGTGCCAGCGCCGCAGCGGCGGCGAGCAATTCGTCGGCCTGGTTCATCTCCGCGCCCCAGACCGTGCGGCAGCGCACACACCGCACCTGGCGGCCGTTATGCTGCAGGATTGCCGGCGCGACGTCGTAAGCTGTGGCGCAGGAAGGGCAAACGATCAGCATCGGCGAATCAGGACCACCACCGCGGCGTTCCAGCGAGCCTACCGGCCGATCCGTTAACGAATTGGAAACCACGCCATTCCCCGGTCCGCCATGGTCACCGAAATGTTAAAGTTTGGAGCGAGGGCGAATCAGGCGGCGGCCGATGGGCTATAAGCCGGCACCGCATGAGGTCTTTGGAGGGCCCGCGTGATCCTGTTCGAAAATGTCGGCCTGCGCTATGGGCTCGGCTCCGAGATACTCCGCGACCTCTCCTTTCGCATCGACAGCCATTCGTTCCAGTTCCTCACTGGGCCGTCCGGTGCGGGCAAGACCTCGCTCCTGCGCATGATGTTTCTGTCACAGCGGCCGACCCGCGGGCTGATCACAATGTTCGATGAGGACACCGCGACGCTTTCCAAGGATGCCCGCGCCACGTTGCGCCGCCGCATCGGCATCGTCTTCCAGGATTTCCGGTTGCTCGATCACATGACCACCTACGAGAATGTCTCGCTGCCGCTGCGCGTTATCGGCAAGGAGGAGGCCGAATACCGCACCGAAGTCGTCGAACTCCTGCAATGGGTAGGCCTCGGCGAGCGGATCGACGCATTGCCGCCGATCCTGTCCGGCGGTGAGAAACAGCGCGCCGCCATAGCCCGGGCCGTGATCGCCCGCCCGCAGCTGTTGCTTGCCGACGAGCCGACCGGCAATGTCGACCCCAATCTTGGCCAGCGCCTGTTGCGGCTCTTCATCGAACTGCACAAATCCGGAACCGCCATTGTCATCGCCACCCACGATATCGCTTTGATGGACGATTACGACGCCCGGCGTCTGGTCCTGCACGAGGGACGGCTGCATGTCTACGACTGAGCCGCTCGATGGCCGGGCCGAGACCCTGGCTGAACCTTGGGACGACCTCGAAGTCAGGCCGCTGCGCGCGCAAGGACCGCGCGTGGTCACCGCCATCGTGCCGAAAGGTTCGATCGCCGGAAGCTCGCTCACCGCGGTTGCCGCCATCATGACCTTTCTCGCTGCGCTGACCGCCGGAGCGGTGATGATGGTCATCGGCGCCGCCAGTGACTGGCGTTCCGACGTCGGACGCGAAGTCACCATCCAGGTCCGTCCGGTCGCTGGACGCGACCTCGACGCCGATGTGCGCAAGGCGGTAGAGATCGCCCGCGCCGCGCCGGGGATCACCGATGTGCGCGCCTTCACGAAGGAAGAATCCGCGCGGCTGGTCCAACCCTGGCTCGGTAGCGGCCTCAACCTCGATGAACTGCCGATCCCGCGCATGATCGTGGTCAAGCTCTGGTCCGGCCCGCCGCCGGATTTCGCCGCGCTGGGCAAGACGCTCAGCGAGCAGGTCCCTGGCGCCAGCCTGGACGATCACCGGCGCTGGATCGATCGCATGCGCGACATGGCCGGGGCTGCTGCCGCGGCCGGCCTTGCCATTCTCGCGCTGGTGCTCGCCGTCACCGTGCTCTCAGTGACCTTCGCCACACGCGGCGCCATGGCGACAAACCGACCGATCATCGAAGTGCTGCATTATGTCGGCGCGACTGACGGCTTTGTCGCGAGCCAATTCCAGCGCCATTTTCTGATCCTGGGCTTTAAGGGCGGCGCGATCGGCGGGGGAGCCGCAATCATCCTGTTCGGCGTCCTGCAAGCCATGAACGCCTGGCTCACAGGCACGGCCGGGGGCGACGAATTCGAAGCGTTGTTCGGCAGCATCTCGATCGGAATGAGCGGTTACCTCGCCATTCTCGGACTGATTGTGCTGATGGCTTTGGTGACGGCTTGGGCATCGCGCTATACCGTCCGCCGCACGCTCGACTCCATCGATTGACGAGCGGCGTCCACATGGTCGTGCTCAACAAGCCGATTGCGGAATTTGCGGCTATGATGCGAACCAACGAGATAGCTGTTTTGGTCATCCGAGCTAGCTAGAGCATGATCCCGAAAAAGCCTGCCCCGGACCTGATCCGGGGTGGAAACCGGTTTTCGCAAAAGATCATGCTCAAAGGAAAAATCTAGACCTTGATCCGGCTCAACCGAATTGGATCAAAGTCTAGGTATGGCGCGAGGGACGGGCGCGGCCATGGTTAGCCTTAAGACTGCAGTGCGAACGCGGCGGCTTACATCTATCGGTGCCAGAATGGCCCCGCTGTGCGGCCTCGCCCTCGTGCTCGGTTTTGTCTGGTTTATCTGGCGCTTACCCGCTAAGCAGGTCGTGCTTGACCGCGATGCCGATGGCATCGTGGTGCTGACCGGGGGCAGTTCGCGCGTCACCGACGCACTTGAACTTCTCGCCGCTCACCGCGGCAAGCGCCTGTTGATCAGCGGCGTCAATCCCGGCACGACCACCGCCGACATCGCGCGCGAAAATCTCAACTACGACCAGTTGTTCGGCTGCTGCGTGGACCTCGACTATTCGGCCATCAACACGCTCGGCAATGCGGTGCAGGCGCGGCTGTGGGCGGAAAGCCACGGCTTTCATTCGCTGATCATCGTGACCTCGGCCTATCACATGCCGCGCGCGCTGGCCGAGTTGTCCCATCAATTGTCCGACATTGCGCTGATCCCCTACCCGGTTCTGTCCGGCCGTCTGCGCAGCGAGCCGTGGTGGTCCGATGGGGATACGACGCGCCTGGTCGTATCGGAGTATTTCAAGTTTCTTTACGCCGAGGTGCGGATGCGTTTCGAACCCGCGCCTGCCGACGATGACCGCAACCGTGTCTCGGACGCGGGACACTCTTGAGGATCTGAAATCGCGCGCTGGCGTTAAATTCAAACCGCATTGGATGTTGAGTGTCCCGATCGCCTGCCTTGCTCGCTCGTTCGCTTGCGTTCAACGCACTGTTCTACGCAAGTCTGATCATTCACATAATCGTGGCACTGCCGGTGCTGGCGATGCCGCACCGCGTGCATCTGCGCTTCATTCGCTCTTATGCGCGTACCAGCCTGTGGCTGTTGCGTGTGGTCTGCGGCACGACAGTGGAATGGCGCGGCCTGGAAAAGATTCCGCAAGGCGCCTGCATCGTTGCCTGCAAGCATCAGTCGGCGTGGGAGACGTTCGCGCTCTACGCCGTGCTCGACGATCCGACCTACATCCTCAAGCGCGAACTGATGTGGATTCCGCTGTTCGGCTGGCACATGCGCAAAGCTGGACTGATCCCCATCGACCGTGGCGCCGGATTGGCGGCGCTATCGCGGATGACGACGCAGGCGAAGAAAGAACTCGAACGCTCACGTCAGGTCGTGATCTTTCCGGAAGGAACGCGGCGCCTCCCCAGCGCCGAGCCGAGCTATAGGCCGGGCGTGGCGCACCTGTACGCCCGAGCCGGCGTCCCCTGCGTGCCGGTTGCGCTCAATTCCGGGCTGTTTTGGCCGCGCCGTTCGCTGATGCGCTTTCCTGGCACCGTTCTGGTGGAGGCGCTCGATCCGATCGCTCCCGGACTGGACATGCGGACGTTCCTCAACCGCTTGCAAAATGTGCTGGAAGAATCGACTGCGCACTTGATCCAGGAAGCAGAAAAGGGCCGTCAAGGCTCCGGGGTTTCAAGTCCGGTCTCTACATCCTGATGTTTCACGACCGTTTCGTGTTTGCCCAGCCGCTCAGCGAGCAGGTGCAGGTCGGTCTCGCGATAGCCGAGCGCCTCCAGAGCATGCACCGCGTCGAGAACATATTCGCGATTGGGACCGGAGCGGCCGTGACCCTGCCGGACGTAGTGCAGGCGCTCGGCCAGCGAGAGGCTTCCCGCATACTGAACGTGGCCGCGATCGACAATGTAGCAGAGCGCGCTGACTTGCCGCCGGCTCGCGTCTTCCAGTTCGATCCGCCGCATGGTCTCGCGATAGACCGAGGTGACCTGCTCGCGGCCACGCAGATAGGCAATCGTTTCCGCCCGCGCCGCCGCCGTCACCCGGTAGGCGATGCCCCGGCACATGCCGCCGTGATCCAACCCCAGCACCAGACCGGGCCGCTCCGGCGTTCCGCGATGGACGTGGGAAAAAACACAAAGCGCTCGGTGCAACCCTTTCAGCCGCGCCGGAACGCGTTCGACGGCGTCAAAGCCAGGCCGCCACATCAGCGAGCCGTAGCCAAAAACCCACAATTCGCCGGTTTCTTGTTCGTCGATTGCGATCATTGTACGAATTGATTCAGACGCATTGTTGCGCTCGCCTAGCAAGCTGATGGGGGTGAAACAATGGCGATCAGGACATGATCCGAAAATTGGATATCGGTTTTCGCAAAAGATCGCGCTCCAACAATAAACTAGCGTGGGGTGAACGATTCAAAGATAAGTCATTCCGCTATACGGTCTTAAAACTGGGCTTGAAACCCGACTTGGAAACGGGCTTGAAACCCGACGTCGAAACGCTCTTGGAAACGCTCCTGGAAACGGTCTTGGAAACGCCGCACTCGACAGGCGAAAAGGCATCATGGCAGGTCAATCTCCCCTGAGCATCATGGAAGCGGGGCGCCAGCGCCCGCCAAAGCGCCCAGGTTCCGCCGCTCCGGTTGCGCCTTCCCGCCGGCGCCGGGGGCTCTGGCGGATCATCGCGCCGATCGCCGTGGCAGTGGTACTGGCCGCCGGATGGTGCGGGCTGTGGTATTATTCCGCGTCAGTCGCGGGCCACACGCTGTCCGGCTGGATGGCGCGGGAAGCCGCCGCCGGCCGGGATTATACCTGCGGATCCGAAGGCATTTCCGGATTTCCCTTCCGCATCCAGGTGCACTGCACCCAGGCCTCGGCCACGGTCAATTCCTTCCAGCCGCCGTTCGCAGCCGCCGCCCAAGACATCACCTTCACGGCGCAGGTCTACCAACCCACTGTGCTGACCGGCGACATCACCGGTCCGCTTACGGTCGCGGCTCCAGGCCAGCCGCCGAGCTTTGTCGCCACATGGTCGCTCGCCCGCATCAGCGTGAGCGGATTGCCGCCCGACCCCGACGCGGTGTCCTTCACGATCGAGCAACCGCATCTCGATCACGGCTCGGGCGCCGGGGCGGCGACCCTGTTCGCGGCAGACGATGCCGCCTTTACGGCGCGCATCGTCGCCGGTTCGGCCGCCAATCAACCGGTGATCGACGCGGTGTTTCACCTTGCCTCGGCGAAGGCGCCGACCGTGCAGCCGCTGCTCGCCGATCCGCTGCAGGGCGACATGGAAGTGGTGCTGCGCGGATTTAAGGATCTATCGCCCAAGCCGCTGGCCGCGCGCTTCCGCGAGATGCAAGCATCCGGCGGCAGCATCGAGATCAAATCACTGCGCATCGAACGCGCGGACGCAATCGTCACCGGCTCCGGCACTCTCACTGTCAATGCGGATGGCAAGCTCGACGGCCTCGTTAACGTCGCCGTCTCCGGCCTGGAGAACATCGTGCCGCAACTGGGCATCGACCAGCTGATCGGCCAGGGCATCGACAAGCTCACCGGAACGCACGGGCCGCCGGGGCAAGGGCTTTCCACGCTCGATAGCTTCCTGCCCGGGTTGAGCGGGGTCGTGCGCGACAGCGCCAATGCCAGCGTCGTCGACGATCTGAAAAAGATGGGCCAGCCGACGCAGATCGACAACAAGCCCGCGACCGCGCTGCCGCTACGCGTTTCCGACGGGGCAGTTTATCTCGGCATGCTTCGCATCGGCGAGATACCGCCGCTGTTTTGAGGCCACGGCGCTCTTTGGAGCGCAGCGGAGAAGTAAGCCGGGCTTTCCGCGCAGATCGATGCGGCTTATTTCGCTGGCGATCGCGCCATTACCGCTTCCGCGCCGCGTGCCAGCCGACGGTCGCGTCCGGTACCGAATCGGTTGAGGCGAAATAGGGCTTGATGTCGAGCAGCGGCGTGTTGTCGAGGCAGTCGATCCCGACGATCGACAGTCGGTTGCCTTCGATGCCAAGGAGCCGCGCCACCGAAAGCGCGATCGGATTGGGCCGCACCGGCGAGCGCAGCGCGAACGTTCCGCGCTGCTCGCGATAGTCGCGCGGCGCCTGAAAGACGAGGTCGCGCCGCGCGTCATACATCCAGTACAGCACGATCACATGGCTCACGGTCTCCAAACCTTTGAGACCTTCGACCCAGCGCGGGTCAAGCTCGATGGTGCACACCGCATCGGACCCGCGCGCGTTCTTGGGGCAATCCCCGCGCCGCTTCCAGGGCGTACGGATGCGCCCGATGAAATAGAGCGAAGCATCGAACTGCGCCGGCAAGGCGACGGCGAGTTCGCCCTCGCGCAGTCCCTGCGCATTCTCGCCTGCGGGCGCCTTTGCCGGATCGTTCTTGTGCGCTGGCTCGACCACGACCGCCTGTATGCACGCGCGGGCGTTCAGCGCCAAGGGGGCGGGACATAGGCCAGCGGGAGGAAAATACCTCGGCTGAGTGGGATATTTCCCATTGAAATCCCCCAAAAGATCGCATAAAGATATCTTTATGTCATCATTTGACCCGTACCAACTGCCCTTCCCGGCGCTGACCGCAACGCTCAAGGCGGCGGGCGAGGCCACGCGGCTGCGAATCCTGGCGCTGCTGGCCGAGACCGAACTGACGGTATCGGACCTCATCGCCATTCTGCGCCAATCGCAGCCGCGGCTGTCGCGGCACCTCCGCCTGCTGGCCGAGGCTGGGCTGGTCGAGCGCTTCCGCGAAGGCTCCTGGGCGTTCTTCCGCCTCGGCGAAAGCGGCGGCACGGCCGACATTGCCCGCACGCTGATCGTGCGGCTCGATTCCGGCGATCCGACCATCGCCCGCGACCGCGAGCGGCTGGCGGCCGTACGCGCCACCCGCACCGCGGCGGCGCAAAATTACTTCCGCCGCCACGCCGCGGACTGGGACCGCATTCGCAAGCTCCACGTTGCCGACGCGGCCGTCGAGGCGGCGGTGCAGGCCGCGTTTGCCGGAAAGCCGATCCGCGCGCTGCTCGATCTCGGCACCGGCACGGGCCGCATGCTTGAACTGTTCGGCCCCGCTATCGAGCGCGGCGTCGGGGTCGATCTATCGCGCGACATGCTGGCGCTGGCGCGCGAGCGGCTCGACCGCGCCGGGCTCAAGCATTGCAGCGTGCGCCATGGCGACATTTACGATCTGCCGCTGCCGCGCGGTTCCTTCGATGCCGTCATCATCCATCAGGTGCTGCACTTCCTCGACGACAGCGCGCGCGCCATCCGCGAAGCGGCGCGGGTGCTGCGGCCCGGCGGCCGCCTCTTGGTCGTCGATTTTGCTCCGCACGATCTGGAATTCCTGCGCGAGCAGCATGCCCACCGGCGGCTCGGCTTCGCCGCCGAGGCGGTGACGCAGTGGATGGCGGCCGCAGGCCTCGACGTAGCGCGGCAACTGACTCTGCCGCCCGGCCCCGACGGCAAGATTGCAGTCTCGCTCTGGCTCGCGCGCGACCCGCGCATCGCGGTTGCCGCGCCGGCGGCCCGCGAGGTCGCCTGATGAGTCCGCCGCGGGCGAGCCGTTTCCTGCACGCTGGCGCAGA
>JASHVN010000125.1 GCA_030044555.1 Xanthobacteraceae bacterium
GAACTTCAAATCCACCACACTAGGGTCAAAACCCATAAGGCAGGCCGCCACTGTTGATCGGCGGCCACCAAAGCGACGATCGGAGAGGGCCGTCGATCACAATGGCTGCAGGTCTTTCCGAGGCAACGAGGATGGCCATTGCGATCGACGGCGGGAAGCGACCGAGGCTTATGAGTTTTGACCCTAACATTCGCATAAGAGCCCGCCGAACCCCGATGCGAATGTTAGAATCGGACCACTAGCCGTGCTGCAGAGCATTTTCTCAATCGATGTCGAGGATTGGTTCAATCTCTCCGGGACCGGATTGGAGCCTCCCCCGTCGCAATGGGACCAGATCGAAAGCCGCGTCGAACGCAATTTTCGCGGTTTGCTCGAGCTGTTGGCGGATGGCGGCGCCACCGCGACCTGCTTCTTCCTTGGCTATTTTACCAGGCGCTTTCCGCATCTGGTCCGCGAAGCCGTGGCCGCCGGCCACGAAATCGCATCGCACGACGGCACGCGCGGAAAGATCGAGCGCATCCTGCGCGACTTTGCGGTGTCATCGTTCGAAAGATACGCGTGTTTCGAAAAATACTTGCCTTCGAGGACAATCCAGTGAGTGAGCGCCAGTGAGTGAGCGTACGTCAGAGTTCTTCGACCGCTACGCGGGCGGTTTCAATGCCATCTATGGCAACGACAACCGCTCCCTCGAACGGGTCATCAACCACCTGTTCCGGCGGGCGATGCTGGTGCGCCATGAGAAGTCGCTTGCCGGCTACCGGCCCATCGAGGGGCGCAGCGTCATCGACATCGGATGCGGGCCCGGACATTACAGCGTCGCGCTGGCGCGCGCCGGCGCAGCGCAGGGGCTGGGGCTGGGGCTGGGGCTGGATTTCGCTCCCGGAATGCTGGACATTGCGCGGCAGACCGCACGGGCACACGGCGTGGCGCAACTCTGCTCCTTCGTGCTCGGCGATTTTCTCACCTATCCGATCCCCCAGCGCTTCGATTACGCCATCGTCATGGGTTTCATGGATTACATGCGCGAGCCGCGGCCGGTCATCGACCGCGTGCTGCAGATTGTGCGCTCGCGCGCGTTCTTCAGCTTTCCCAAGGATGGCGGGCTGCTCGCCTGGCAGCGCAAGCTGCGTTACCGCAACCGCTGCGACCTTTTCCTTTATTACGAAGATCAAATCCGCGATCTGTTTTCAAGGACCGGCGCGCCCTTCGCCATCGAATCCATCGGACGCGACTTCTTCGTCACGCTGGAGCCGGCACCCGAGCGGCCGTCATGATCAAGCGCTACAGCGATCATGCCGCCAATGAGCGCACGTTTCTCGCCTGGGTGCGAACCGCCATCGCGGTCATGGCGTTCGGGTTTGTGATCGAGAGGTTCGATCTGTTCCTGCGGGCGGTCGCGTCCCAGGCGGCATTGAAACAGCTTGCCCCGCACGGTCAAAAATTCGCCAACGCCGCCGGCCTCGCCTTCATCGCCATCGGCGTGGTGATGGTGGTAATTTCGGGATTTCGCTTCGTGCGGACCACCAAGGCCATCGATCTTGAAGAGACGCTGCCGAGCCCGGGCGAACGTCTCGATCTGGCGCTCGCCGCACTGATCGGGCTCTTGGGCGTGGCGCTTTTTCTCTACATGGCCGGCGCGGTTCTGCCGGCCCCGTGAGGCGCGACGCTAAAGCGTGATGATTTTATATTTGACAGAGGTCGTCATGGCCGGACTTGTTCCGGCCATCCAAGCCTTTGTTTTGCACGTCTTTGTTTTGGCACGGCATTTAAGACGCGGATGCCCGCGTCGGGGTCCCCTGTCAAGCGCGGGTATGACGTTCGATCAAAATCTCATCCCACTACAGCTTCGCGCTATTTGTTGCGTCAGATCTTGCCCACGATTGCCGCCGCCAGCAGCCCGAGATCGCCGAGCAACGATTGGCGATAGACGCCGGAACGGATCAGCCCGCCGACGCGCGGCACGAGCCGCGACTTTCTGGAGCGGCGAAAGAGTTCGAACGTTTTCCTGCTCTCATCGGTCATCAGATTTTCGATGCGTTCCAGCGCGGCCACATTCATATCGGCCCAGCTTTTAAATCGACCCTGCCAGAGCAGGCGCGCGCGCAGCACTTTGGCCATGGCGGAATCGTTCGAGCCGATGACATTGCGCCCATGCATGCGATAGGCCACGGTGGGATGGCTGTCGTAGAAGATTTTTCCACCCACTGCGGCATTCGCCAGGTAAAGCCACCAGTCGTGCGACGGGACTTTCACGTCGGCCCCAGCCTGCATCAGCAGCCAACGCATTTTTTCGTTGAACACCATGGTGTTTCCGCTGGCGAGGCTTTGCACCAGTGCGTTGCGGAAATGCGGCGTCTTTCTGTAATAGGTCGATAGCCTGATCGCTCCGCCCTGCTCGTTGATCAGCCGCGTGCGCGAGCAATAAATGACTGGTTCATCGGCGGGCGCATTACTCAGGCACTGCCGCGCCCGTGACAGTTTATCGGGCTCCCACACGTCGTCCTGATCCGATAGCGCGTAGTAATCGTTCTTGATCGCCGGGTCGCAGATCAACGACAAAAAATTTGCGACGAATCCTTGACACGGGCCGCGGCGGATCGATACGCGCTCCGCGCCGTGTTTGTCCTGGAATGCCCTAAGCAGCGCCAGCGTTCCGTCTGTCGATCCGTCGTCGGAGACGAAGAGCCGCCAGTCGGCGAAATCCTGGGCTTCGTAGGACCCAAGCTGCAGCGGGAGAAACTGCGCGCCGTTGTAGGTGCAGAGCAGAATGGCGATCGATCCGGCCGGCGCGCGATGTTCAGAGCCGTTCGACTGCATCGTATGCGCGCCGTCAGACGGCGTCACTGGCGCGGACCCGGACAGTGGTGGAAATGAGGTGCCCCGGGGCGGCGTCGCAGGTATGATGTGAGGTCATGCGGCGGCTTATGAATTTCATTGTGTCGGTCGGACTGATCGGTGCCGGTCTCTACGTACTCTATGAGGAACTGTTTGTCAGATATTCAGGAATTCACGGTCGCTACTAGCCTTTCGGCGTAGGCTTGGTTTTAGTCGGCAGCGGCGTTGTCTGGCTGTGGTTCTATGTTATCGGCGACATCGTCCTAAGGCGTCTCTCAGGCGAGGAGTAGACGTTCGCCCTCCAGCGCCGAGGCTTCGGAGGGCATCCTGCTTCGCGATTTTGAGTGGTGCAATCCTGCGAAGCGCGTAGCGCGAAGCAGGATGGTGGTGCCCAGGGGCGGAATTGAACCACCGACACCTGCATTTTCAGTGCAGTGCTCTACCAACTGAGCTACCTGGGCTTACCGGAGCCGCCGGAAAGTCGCGCCGAGCGAACCCGAGCGGGGCTTGCTTATAAAGACTCCCCTGTGGGCTGTCCAGAATGGGCCGCGATGCAGAAAACCAAGCTCCCCCCTCGCGTTTACTCCGGCGCTTCGTCTGACCGAGGCGGCAGATCGTCCTCCTCCTCGCTGGCCGCCGCCGGCACCGCATAAACGCCGGAGAGCCAGCGGTTGAGGTCCACATCGGCGCAACGCCGCGAACAGAACGGGCGATAGCGCTCGACGCCGGGTTTGCCGCAGATCGGGCAAGCCTTGCTTGTTGAAGCCTTGGCGGTTTGGACTTCGACCATGAGCGGAATATGGGACGCGCAGCGCACAGCGCTAGCGCATGATCCGGAAAAGTGTGAAGCGGTTTTCCGAAAAGACCATGCGCAAACAAAGAGCTAAAGCGCGATGACGATTCATCCTTCAATCATCGCGCTTTAGCTCATACCCCGGCGTTGAGCCAGCCGAAATGGATCGGATAGCCCTCGCCGCCAAGGAGCGTCATCGTCTCGTACAGCGGCAACCCGACGATGTTGAAATAGGAGCCGACAATCTTGACCAGAAATGTTCCGGCAATCCCCTGCGCGGCGTAGCCGCCGGCCTTGCCGCGCCATTCGCCGGAGGCGAGATAGGCCTCGATGTCCTGATCCGACAGCCGCTTGAACCGCACGCGGGTTTCGACGTGGCGCTGGCGGAACGTTTCCTTCGGGGTGACCAGACAGATGGCGGAATGGACCCGATGGTTGCGGCCGGAGAGCAGGCGCAGGCATTGCGCCGCCTCGTCGAGCATTTCTGCCTTGGGCAGGATGCGGCGGCCGACGGCCACCACGGTGTCGGCGGCGAGGATGTAGGCGCCTTTGAGTTCATCGTCGATGCGCACCATGGCGAGCGCCGCTTCCGCCTTTTTGCGCGCGAGGCGTACGGCGCAAGCGCGAGGCAGCTCGCCGCGTTGCGGGGTTTCGTCGATGTCCGCAGGGCGCAGCGCATCGGGCTCGATGCCAGCCTGGTTGATGAGGGCGAGGCGACGCGGAGAGCCCGAGGCCAGCACAAATTTTGGACGACCGATCATTTGAACCGGTAGGTAATCCGGCCCTTGGTCAGATCATAAGGCGTCATCTCTACCAGCACCTTGTCGCCGGCGAGCACACGGATGCGGTTCTTGCGCATGCGGCCGGCAGTGTGGGCGATAATCTCGTGCTCGTTCTCGAGCTTGACGCGAAAGGTGGCGTTCGGCAGGAGCTCCGTCACGACACCAGGAAATTCCAATAATTCTTCTTTCGCCATTCGTTTCCCGAAACTGCTGTGATTCGGCCGCACGCGGCCAAAATTTGCGCGGAACCTAGCGGATGCTGGGCGGCTCCACAACTGCAATCAGAGGCCGCTAGTGTCTCGATTTGAAATCTATCCGTTCAGAGTGAGCCGTCGGCCGCAACGGCGGCAGGGATTTCAAACAAGCTTGAAAACCGCCCCGGTGTCGCTCCGCTCCGCCCGTTACAACAATCATTGCGGCGGCGTACCGTTGGCGGCCAAGACTTCGCCGGCGAGGTAGAGCGAGCCGGTGATGAGGATACGCGGCGCCGGCTCAAGGTCGAGGTTGCCGGCGGCTTCGAGCGCGCTTTCGAGATCGTCGCGGGCGAACGCCGGGATGCCCACATCGCGCGCGATATCGGCGAGCGCCGCACTCGGCATCGCCTTGTCCTGGTGAATGGGAACGGCGATGACGCGGCGGGCGAGCCCGGAAAAGTTTTTCAGAAAGCCGGCGCTGTCCTTGGTCGACAACATGCCGACGATGAGCACGAGCGGCCGCGGCACCCGTTCCTCCAGATCGGCAAGGGCGGCCGCAATGGCGCGCCCGCCGTCGGCGTTATGGCCGCCGTCGAGCCACAGCTCGGCCTCGGGCGGAAGCAACGCCGCGAGCCGTCCTTGCGACAGCCGCTGCATGCGCGCCGGCCAATCGACGCGGCCCATGCCGGCCTCGAACGCGCTGGCGGCAAGCTTCAATCCGCTCGCCCGCAGAGCGGCGATGGCCGCGCCGGCGTTCTCGAATTGATGCCGGCCGTACAGTTTCGGCGCCGGCAGATCCAGCAATCCGTTGCCGTCCTGATAAACGAGGCGGCCGCGCTCCTCGGTCGCCGTCCAGTCCTCGCCGGCGATCGACAGCGGCGCCCGCAGCCGCGCGGCCTGGCGCTCGATCACGGCCAGCGCCTCGCGCGCCTGGCTCGCCACGATGGCCGGTACGTTCGGCTTGAGGATGCCGGCTTTTTCCGCGGCGATTTGCTCGATCGTGTCGCCAAGAAACTCGCGGTGATCGATCGACACCCGGGTGATCACGCTGGCGAGCGGCCGTTCGACGACGTTGGTGGCGTCAAGCCGGCCACCGAGCCCGACCTCGAGCAGCGCGACGTCCGCCGGATGGCGCGAGAACAAGACAAACGCCGCCGCCGTCTCCATCTCGAAGACGGTGATCGGGGCGCCGGCGTTCTTGCTCTCGCACGCGGTGAGCGCGTCGACAAGCTCGGCGTCTTCGACCAGAACGCCGCCGCCGGTCTGCCCGAGGCGAAAGCGCTCGTTGAGGCGAACCAGATTGGGCGAGGTATAGACGTGCACGCGTTTGCCCGCCGCTTCGAGGATGGCGCGCGCGAAGGCGACGGTCGAACCCTTGCCGTTGGTGCCGGCGACGTGAATGACCGGCGGCAGGCGGCGCTCGGGGTGATCGAGCGCGGCGAGCAGACGCTCGATGCGTCCGAGCGAAAGATCGATGCGCTTGGGGTGCAGCGCCAAGAGGCGCGCCGCGACCTCGCTGACCGAGGCGGACCTGGAATGCGGAACGCTCACGCGGGCGCCGCGGGCGCGATCGGCGCCGTCGCCTCCGCCGGCGGTGGAAGCGACAGGTGCTGTTGCGGGACGTCGACAACCGGCGCCTTCATCAACAGCCGACAGAGCCGGGCAATCGTGGCGCGCAGATCGTGGCGGTGCACCACCATGTCGACCATGCCGTGGTCGCGCAGATATTCGGCTTTCTGAAAACCTTCCGGGAGCTTTTCGCGGATCGTTTGCTCGATCACGCGGGGACCGGCGAAACCGATCAAGGCGCCGGGCTCGGCGAGATGCACGTCGCCGAGCATGGCGTAGGACGCGGTGACGCCGCCGGTCGTCGGATTGGTGAGGACGACGATGTAAGGCTTGCGCGCTTCGCGCAGGCGCTGCACCGCGATCGTGGTGCGCGGCATCTGCATCAGCGACAGGATGCCCTCCTGCATGCGCGCGCCGCCGGAGGCGGCAAAGAGCACGAAGGGACAGGCTTTCTCCAGCGCCGTCTCCAAGCCCTTGATCACGGCTTCGCCCGCCGCCATGCCGAGCGAACCGCCCATGAAATCGAAATCCTGCACGGCGATGACGGCGGCGAGGCCGTCGAGCTTGCCATAGCCGAGCTTCACCGCATCTTTGTTCCCGGTTTTGCTGCGCGCGTCCCGAAGCCGATCGACGTAACGGCGCTCGTCGCGGAATTTAAGCGGGTCCGCCGCCACGTCCGGTACCGCGACGTCGAACCAGGTCTCATTGTCGAACATCGATTTGAGCCGCGCCGTCGGGCTCATGCGCAGGTGATAATTGGAAACCGGAATGACGAACTGGTTGGTTTCGACATCCTTGTAGAAGACGAGCTGGCCGGTCTCCGGACATTTGATCCAAAGGTTCTCCGGCACCTCGCGCCGCAGAAACGAGCGGATTTTCGGCCGCACCTGGGAGATCCAGCTCATCGCATACCCTACGCTACGTTCGTCACCCCGGGTGACGGGAATTTCGTCACCTCAGGTGACTGGAATAGAGCCTCAAGAATATAGTTCTGACTGCAAATCCGCAATTCGAAGCGCCGCGCGTATGTCCGGACCGCAAATTGCCGTGATCGGCCTTGGCGCCACAGGCAGCGCCGCTCTCTATCAATTAGCGCGCCGCAATGTGCGCGCCATTGGCATTGAGCGCTTCGATCTTGGCCACGCGTTCGGTTCGTCGCACGGCCCGACGCGGATCATTCGCCTGGCGCATTTTGAGAATGCCGCTTACGGCCCGCTGATGCGGCGCGCTTATGCGCTCTGGCGCGAACTTGAGAAGGCTGCCGCAACGCGACTCATCGTCACCGCCGGCATTGCCGAAATCGGACCGGCGGACGGCGAGCTCATTCGTGGAACTCTTGCGGGCGCGTCCCGCTATAACCTCCCGCATGAGGTAACGGACGCCGCATCCTTGATGCGGCGCTATCCTGGCTTCAAGCTGCCGGAATCCTTCCTTGCTGTACTTGCGCCGGACGGCGGATATATCGCCGCGGCCGCCGCGCTGAATGCCAACATCCGTCTGGCGCTGACCGCCGGCGCGACAATTCGTACCAACGAGACCGTTATTTCGGTTGAGCCGTTGCCCAAAGGCGTGCGCATCAAAACCAACCGCGACGAGATCGAGGCCGATGGCGCGGTTGTTGCGGCGGGACCTTGGCTGCACCGGCTCTTGCCGGAACTGCATCTGCCGCTCCATGTCACCCGCCAGGTGGTCGGCTGGTTCGAGCCCGACCATGCCGCGCAATTCGCCGCGGAGCGCTTTCCGGTTTTCATTCTGGAAACGCCGCACGGTCACCATTACGGCTTTCCGGCTTACGGTGAGATGGGCGTCAAAATCGCCAAGCATCATCACCGGCGAGAAATCGTCGATGCCGATTGTTACGACCGCACGGTTTCGGCGGCAGACGAAGCGGCCATTCGCGCACCGTTGGCTGAATATTTGCCGGCCGCCAACGGGCGGCTGCTTGGCGCCGAAACCTGCCTCTACACCATGACCCCGGACGAGACTTTCATCATCGACCCGATGCCGGGATTTCCCCATGTGATTATCGCATCGCCGTGCTGCGGCCATGGGTTCAAGTTTTCGCCGGTCGTCGGCGAGATCGTTGCCGACCTGATCACGCGCGGCGCTTGCGAACACGACATCCGGCAGTTCCGGTTGCAACGCTTCGCATAAAGATCCTCACCTCACCGCACCGCCTCCTATGTGCCGGGCATGCCGCTGCCTGCCGACTATCTGGAGGAGGCATTGTCGCGGTTCGGCATGTCCTGTGACGAATGATCCTGCGACGAATGATGGCGCTCAACGCGTCACCAGCGCCACGCCCGCGGCAACCAGAGCAGCGGCGACGCCCTTCTGCGCCAGGTTGCGCCCCGAAAGATCTTCGCGGCCAAAGCGCGGACAGACGACGCTGACAATGATGCCGAAGGCGAAGACGAACAGCGTCGTGGTCGAACCGATGGCCTGCACCAGGCTGAGCGGCGCCAAGGTCAGCGCAAAGCGGTTGCCAAGTCCGCCGCCGAGATTGATCAGCTCGTTGGACGCGTTGATCGAAATGAGCGCGGCCGTATTTGTCCGCAACAATTGCAGAAATTCCCGGCGATAGGCGGTGATCGTCAGCAACGCCGCCCCGAACATGGCCTCGCCGACGAACATCCAGAATATCGTGGTCCAGAACTCGACTTTGAGCGCGAACACTTTGAAGATCAGCCCGCTCAGCGCCATGATGAATCCGCATGTCAGCATCAGCATCGCCAGCCGCGCCTTGAAGGTTTCGCGCAAGCGGCCAAAGCGCAGCGATACGATCAAGGCGCCGACGATAATCAGCGCGCCGCCGGCGATTTGCCGGCCGGACAACGTCTCGCCGAGCACCAGATAAGCGAGCACATAGCCGAACAGCGGGCCGGCCTGAAAGAACGGCGCCACCACCGAGGCTTCCTCAGACTGCAAGGCCCGCAGATAGAGCAGCATCGCGGTCATGTAGAAGATGCCGGACAGCATGATGAGCGCGATGCTGCCGAGGCCGAGCCGCAACACGCTCGGCTTGAAGAACCCGATGAAAGGCAGCAGCACCACGCCGACGAACGCCGTGAACAGCAGCAAGACCGCGACGTTGCTGTTCTTGAAGAAGCGGTCGACGAGATATTTGTCCAGATGCACCGAGACGGCCCAGAGCACCGGGCCGCAGAAGGCGAAGAACAGCCAGGACAGCTTCTATTCCCCGGTCGCGCGATGGCCCAAGGCGTGGCTTGCCTGGCGCTCGGACGGCGGATCGATGTGGAAATCGATGACGCAAACGCCGCCCTTCTTGAGCACGTCGACGCCCTTTTCGATCGCCGGCTTCACGTCCTCCGGCTTCGTCACCGGCCCGATGCCGACGGCGCCCTGCGCCTCGGCGAGCTTGGCGATGTCGGGCGACGGGTCCTCCATGCGCAAGCCGATCCAGCGGTTTTTCACCTCGCGTCCGCGGGTCTTCGCCACGTTTTCCTGATGCAGCTCGTCGTTGAAATACGAGCGGTTGTTGTTGATGAGGACGAGCAGCGGAATCCGGTGATGCGCGGCGCTCCAGATCGCGGTCGCCCCCATGCAGAAATCGCCGTCGCCCAGCATCGAGATCGCGTAACGGCCCTGGTCGGCGAGCGCCAGCGCCGAGCCGACCGACAGGCCCGGACCCGATCCCAGGCCGCCACCGCCATCCTTGCCCAGATACGCCATGCCGTTCTGCAGCGGCCAAACGTCGAACGGCCAGCCGCGGCCGAGCGTGCAGAAGGTGACGTTTTCCGGGTCGTTGAACTGATCGCGCAAGGTGGTGGCGACCTGCTCCATGCTGATCGCGGCGCCGTTGGCGGCTTTTGGCTTGGCCGGCACTTTGACTTTCCAGGGGTCCTTGCGGCCGCTGCCGAGCGCGTCATTGAGCTCCGCCACCACGACATCGGCCGTGGAGGCCATGGCCACGTCGACCGGCGGCAGCGCCTGATATTCCATGTTGGCGCCGGTATGCAGGTTCTGATCGAGAGAGCAGGCGATGATCTTCGCGCCCACATTGCCGACGCTCTTGGCCTGCCGCAACGCGCCGCCGAGATCGACCCAGTCGAGCGCCAGGATCACGTCGGCTTCGCACAGCAATTCGCGCGCATCCTTGCCCAGCACGTTGAACGGCGGGCAGTAATGTGCCGGATGATCAGTGGGGAACGTGGCGCCCTGTTTGAGATCGGTGACCACGCAGGCGCCGAGTTTTTCCGCCAGCTTGATGCGCGGCGTCCAGTACTCCTCCTTGCGCGAACCGCGGCCGAACATGATGACGGGACGTTTTGCGCCCTGCAGCAAGGCACTGGCCTCTTCGACCGATTGCTGCGACGGCCGCGGCGGCGCCGGCGGCCGGAAGCGCTTCACGTCGGGCCATTCCGGCTCCTTGTCGAGTTTCTGCTCCTGAAAACCGGCGTCGAGGCAG
>JASHVN010000126.1 GCA_030044555.1 Xanthobacteraceae bacterium
GCCGACGTCAGGATCGGCAACGCCTCGGTAACGGCCTTTAGCGGCAATGCGGCGTTCATCGAAAATCTCAAGCCGTTTGCGGTACGAAGCTTCGCATTTTGCCGGAGTTGAGCAGACCCAGCGGATCGACTTCGTGCTTGAAGCCCAATTGATCGGCGTCGACGCGCTTGTAGCGACTGCCGTCTTCCAGCGTTACGACGTGGGGATTGGCGATCAACACGCCGCACGATTCGTAGCCAGCCATAATCTCGTAGAGCCGTTCCGGCGAGCGATAACGAACGACTGGAATACCGGTCGCGGTCATGTGGCCATTCAATCTGATGAACTCGAGATGCTGAGACACCTCGTCCCCGAATTTGGCGCCGACCTGCGCTACCGCGTCGACCAGACGGTTGTGCGGGTAGAGGCATTGCAAGTAGGTGATGCGGCGGTCGCTCTTGAGCACCTGTAAAGTCGTGTGATTCCAGGTATGTTCGTAGAGCGGCACCTTGCCCGGCACATCCTCGCTCGGCGCCTTATACGTGACCGTGCCGCTGGACGACGCTAGCAGCGTCTCGAAACTCTCAAGCGACATTTCACCGATCATGGCGCTGAGCGCACTCTTGCCGTCGGGACAGAACGAACGGAAAGCGGAGAAATGCTGCGGCACCGGCCACTGCACGGGCGAGAGCAACTTCTTCACGATGCCGTCGGCCATAGCGATGGTGTGCGCGAAACGCACGGAGTCGATGAAATCGGCAAACGCGACGATCACGTCGATCCAGGGTTGGACGGGGGCGAGGGGCATTTCGAGCGCGGTGATGATTCCTGTCGTGCCGTAGGCGCGGCTGATTTTCTGCGCGGCGTCGCCACGCAGCTCGATCACGCGTGGGGTGCGCTCAAGGGTCACGATGCGCGCGGCAACGATGTTTCCCGGCTCGCGCATGCCGCCGAAGGTGACGCTGCCGATGCCGCCGCTGCCGCCGGCAACAAAGCCGCCGATTTGCGCCGAACGTTTGGTCGACGGGTGCATGCGCAGCTCAAAGCCATGCGGCCGGGTTGCAGCGTCGACGTCGTAAAGTCTGGCGCCGGCCTGGACGCGCACGAGTCCCGGCCTCTGCCACTCGATACGATTGAGAAGCCCCATGTCGAGCACGACGCCGCCCAGGAGCGGCACGCACTGGCCGTAATTGCCCGTCGCGCCACCGCGAACAGTCAATGGAATGCGCCGCGCCGCGCAGGCCGCCGCGACGCGCACGACTTCCGCCTCATCGCGCGGCGTAACGACGACGTCGGCCACATTCTCCTTCAACTGCTCGTAAAGGATCGGGCTATACCAAAAGTAGTCGCGCGATCTGCGCTTGCGATCGATCAGATCGGTGCTTGCGCTTATTCCAGAAATATCCCGGAGGAATTCGCCCACCGGGTAGCCGCTGGCCGGTCCATCCGGGGTGAGTGCAGCCGTCTGCAGCATGATCGGCGTCCTCGGCTCACTCGGCCGCTATCGCTGCGACCGGCGTACCAGCATTGCGCGGCGCGAAGACCTCGGCTTCGCCGTACTCTTCGAGCAGCTTGTTCAAGCGCCGGCGCATCAACATTCCCGGCCGGTCGGACGGCATATGCGCTTCGACCCGCCGGCTTATGTCCACCGGAGTGTCGGAGTCAGTCGATTCGATGATGTCCTTGTCTTCCCGCGTGATCTTAAAATCCCAGTCGATTAACTCCTTGGCCGAACAATCCGCTTCACTGTCATTGCGATAGAGCCATTGGACGACCTGAATGTGGTCGTCGTCGATAGGCGTCGCCGAGTTGAAGATGATGTGGCGAAGTCCGGACGGATATTCGATGTCGAGCTTGCGGCAGAACGGCATATACCATTTGTTGCGCATATGCCGCTTTGTGGTCGGCTCGGTCGTTCCGGCGATGCGATGCTGCACCGACGGGTTGGCGACCGTGATCAGGGTCTCCGCCTCGAAACCGTATTCCGTTTCGTTGATCTGGTACTTCTCAGGCACCGGCTGGCTGAGCTGACCAAAAGTGCCCTTATGGACAAAGGAGAAGTGCGCATTGTCGAACGAGTTTTCCATCAGACGCAGCGCCGAGGTATTCCACACTTCGTAAAACTGGGGGATACGTCGATAGGCCGGGTCGCGTTCCTCGCTGGCATCGAGAATAGGCGCGAGCGGCTCGTCGAGCGCCACCCAGGCGTAGCCGTAACGCGCTTCGCAGTGATAGGCCGGCGTCGCGTAGCCTCCAGGCTGTTGTTCCAGCGGAAGCTGCGGCACCGCGACCACTTTGCCAGTATGGTCGTAGGTCCAGCCGTGATAGCCGCAGATCAGCTTTCCATCCTTGCACCAGCCCTTCGACAGCTTGGCAGTGCGATGGCAACAGCGGTCCTTCAAAGCCGCGGGGCTCCCATCGGCGGCAAGGAACAGCACGATGTCTTCGCCAAGCAGCCGAAACGGCTTTGGGCCATCGGCGAGGTCCTCCATCGGCATGACTGCGTACCAAAATCTCCGCAAAACCTTTTGTTTCGTCGTCAGCATCCCATTGCTCCCGGTTCGACGTATCGCTGCTGGGCTTAGATTTCGCGCTCGACGGCGCTGTCGTGCCACGATCCGAGCGCGAGTTTTGTGAGGATGACCACGATCATAAACAACGCGATTCCGGCCAAGGTGATCAGAAACAGCGCCGCGAACATGCGCGGAATGTCGAGCTGATAGCCGGATTGCAGAATTTGGTAAGCGAGGCCGGTGTTCTGACCGCCGGTACCGGCGACGAATTCCGCCACAACGGCGCCGATCAGCGCGAGGCCGCTCGATATGCGCAAGCCGGCGAAAAAGTACGGGAGCGCGCTTGGAATGCGCAGATAGATCAGATCCTGCAGCCGGGACGCGTGGTTGATGGCGAACAGGTCACGGTGCCCCGCATCGATGGTGCGTAAGCCAACGGTGGTGTTCGAGATGATGGGAAAAATCGCGATGATGGTAGAGCAGATAACGAGCGCACCCTGCGTGTCCTTTACAAGAATAATGATCAGCGGGGCGATAGCGACGATCGGCGTTACCTGAAGAATGACGGCGTAGGGGAAAAAGCTGCGCTCGATTATTGGGCTTTGTACGAACAGGAACGCGATCGCTGTGCCGATCGTGATCGACAGCCCCAGCGCAATAAACGTCACCCGCAAAGTGAAGAAAAGCGAATGCATCAGCACCGGCGCACCGGCGAGAAAGCTCTGCACGATCGCGCTCGGCGCGGGAACCAGGTAGGACGGAACGGCAAAAACCCTGCAGCATGCCTCCCAGCTCGCAAGTATAAGAACGCCGACGACTATAGGTGGAAACGCGTCTGCGAGTTTTTTGCTGCTTGCTGAGAGTCTCATTCACTGCGCCGCGTTGTTGATAAGTGCGGACTGTGCCACTCGGAATTGAAGGCCTCGCCGACCACCATGGTTGACATATCACCACATAATTCTGAGTTTTTTCATGAACCGTGTGGTGTAGGCCTTTTTCCAGTCTGCATTTTTCGGAAGGAGTCCGCTGCTGACCATCAGATCATCGTCGGCTTTCCAGCGCGCCTCGGTCATTATGCCGATCCCCATGGTCCTGGCGTCACCGCCATCGACAATATGTAGTTCTTTCATGCGCTTGATGCCGAAGGCGATCTGTGCATCGCTCATGTTCGGATTGTCTGCTTGGATCAACTTGTTCGCGGGAGTGGGGTCGCCTTGAAGGTAACTCTTCCACCCCTCGAGAGAGGCTTTGATAAAACGGGCTACAACATCTGGATGCTCGGCAAGGTACTTATTTGTGGTGACCATAGTGGTGCCATAGGGGGGGTACCCGTAATCAGCGAAGAGAAAGAAGTTCACTGGGATGTGCTTTTGCAGCGCCTGGAACGGCTCCGAGGATGGATAAGATTGTTGGGCGATGCTGTCGTCAGCGAAAAAGGGTTGTAGGTTGAAGGTGTAGGGTCGCGTCTGTGCTTCGCTATAGCCGAACTTTTGTTTGAGCCACGGCCACCAACTGCTTCTTCCCGATGTCGCAACGAGAATCGTTTTGTTTTTGAGATCGCCGAGGCCCTTGACGTCGGCGTGCGTCATCATGCCTTGCAGGTCCTTCTGAAACGATGCGGCGACGGTGACCACTGGCAGCCCCTTCGCTACGCCGGAGAGTACTTGAAAGTCGTAGCCGATGATGATGTCGGCATTGCCGCCTAGCAGGAGCTGCATGCCGTTGACCTGCGGGCCCCCCATTTTGATGGTCACGTCGAGGCCGGCCTTGTCGTAAAGGCCGGTGGCTTTGGCCTGATAGAAGCCGCCATGTTCAGCTTGCGCGAACCAGGAGGTGAGGAAGGTCACCTTGTCAGCAGCGTGCGCCGGCCCGATCGTGACCGATAGGGCGGCTGCGAGCATCGCGCAGGCAGTGCGAAAGTGCGGCATGAACGGCTTCCCATAACTGCTCAACATGGCCTTGACGCTCCGCGATGCAGGATGCGGGCCAGACCGTGCTTGACAGCAATGTGCGCGAATTCGATGGTATTAAAAGCATCAATTTTCGTGCTGAATGATGCCAATGAGGCAACGCTGCCGCTCTCTTGAGCAGAGCGGCTAAAGCGCAGGCAAGTCGCCCCGATGTTGCATTCGCGACTCTTGAAATATCTCGATGAAGTTTCGCGGTTGGGTTCGATTCGCAAAGCTGCCGCGCGGCTCAACGTCGCCTCGTCAGCAATCAACCGCCAGATTCTGGCCCTGGAAGAAGAGGTCGGTGCGCCCATCTTCGAACGCATGCCGCGGCGGCTGCGCTTAACGTCGACAGGCGAGATCTTGATTGCGCATGTGCGCGAGACATTGAAAGGTCATCAGCGTGTCCAAGCGCAGATCGAGGCGCTGAAAGGTTTGGCGCGCGGGGAGGCCACTATCGCGACGATGAACGGGCTCGCGGCTGGTCCGCTGCCGCGTTTTTTGAGCGGCATTTTGGACCAGCATCCGCGCGTCCATTTGCGCATAAGAGTATTGCCGTTCGATCAGATGACCAACGCTCTGGTCACTGGGGAGGCTGATTTGGCGCTCACATACAGTCCGCCGAACAGCCCTGGCTTACGCGTTGTTGCCAGCCACGATCTCGGTCTCGGCGCCGTGGTATCGCCGAAGCATCCGCTGACCAAACGTCGTCCGCTGCGCCTTGCCGATTGCGCCGAGTTTCCGCTTGCAATCGCCGACTTCTCGATGACGATCCGGCCGGCGGTCGATCTGGCCTTTACTCATGCCGATATTCCGCTGCATCCGACAATCGAGACGAACTCGATTGAGTTCATGAAGAAGGTAGCGCGCAGCGGCCAGGCGATAACGTTTTTAAACGCCGTGGACGTCGCCGAAGAGGTCGCAGCGGGGGAAATTTGCCACTTGCCGGTGGACGAACTGTCCAAACATCCCATAGCGCTCAAGCTGCTCGTGCGCGCTCGCGGTGGTCTCGACGCGTTCCCCAGTCTGGTCGTCGAAGAATTGCGGCGCGCGATGCCTAGGCTTGATCCGAATGATCTCGAGCGAATGCGCAAACGCTGATTGGCATGGCGTTTGCGTCGAACATGGCAAAGGAGCCAACCGTGCCAGAGCGTGCTTTCTTTTGGGCTGAGCTGAAGAGCGACGAATTTAAGGGTCTGGACCCTGAAACAACGATCGCAGTGCTACCGGTTGCCGCTACCGAGCAACACGGGCCGCATCTTCCAGTCATGACGGACACGGCGATCGCCGAAGGGATGATTGCCCTCCTGAAGGAGCACTTGCCGCTCGACCTCAAAGTATTGGTGTTGCCAATTCAAAATATTGGAAAATCGAATGAACATCTGTTATCGTCCGGAACGCTCAGCTTATCGGTCGAAACATTGCAGCGCGTGCTGGTCGAAACCGGGGAGGGGGTGCATCGCGCCGGCTTACGCAAATTGGTGCTGGCCAATTCTCATGGCGGCAACGCCTCGGTATTGACGACGGTCGCGCGCGAACTGCGGGTCAAGTTCGGTATGTTGGTCGTTGCCACGCACTGGCGCTGGTTCGGGCTGCCGAACGGCATGTACGACGCCGTCGAAGCACGTCATGGCATCCATGCCGGCGACATCGAAACATCGCTGATGTTGTCGTTTCGCCCTGAGCTTGTCAGCATGAACAAAGCGAAGAACTTCGTCTCCTCTGCGGTCGCCATGGAAAAAGAATTTTCTCATCTCGGTCCGACCGGCAGCCACGCGTTCGGCTGGATCGCTCAGGATCTCAACGCCGACGGCGCTGTCGGCGACGCCAGCAAAGCCACCGCCGAGAAGGGCAAGAAAACCGCCCTACATCAGGTCGAGGGTTTCATCGCGCTGTTGCGCGACATGAGCGCCTTTTCGCTCGAACGCCTTTATAGGGCTGATACTGATGCCGGTCCGGTTCTCTGAGATCTCTTGGCCGACGGCGAGCCGCTATTGGCTGGTCAACGCGCGTGTGCCCGCCTGTCTGTTGGGCGAAATTCCGTCATCGCTGTTGAAGCCTGACACCGAGGGCGTGGTGAGCACAGATTTGTTAATCGATGCCGGTACGGTGGTGTGCATCAAACCGTCCGGCTGCCCGCGTGACGATGGCACCGTGTATGTCGATGTTGGCCACCGCCAGGTGTGGCCGATGCTGATCGACATTCACGCCCATCTCGATAAAGGCCACACTGTCGAGCGCAGTCCGAATATCGACGGCACCTTTCACAATGCGCGGCTTGCCGCTGTCGCCGATCGTCCCAACTGGACGCCGGACGATCTATATCGGCGCATGGATTTTGGCCTGCGTTGCGCCTATGCGCACGGCGTGTCCGCGATCCGCACGCATATCGATACCTATCACGAAACGTTGGACAGAAGCTGGCAGGTTGTGCGCGAGATGCGTGCCGCGTGGCACGGCAGAATAGAGCTGCAAGCGGTGTCGTTGTGTCCGATTGGTCTGTTGGAGGATGAGTTCGGCGACCAAGTGGCGACGGCCATTGCCAAATCGGGAGGGTTGCTCGGTGGGGTCACCCGTTCTGCCGTTGGCGATCATGGCGCGCCGCTCGGTAACCTTGACACCCTTTTGGACAGGCTGTTTGCGCTTGCGGCGCGGCACGATCTCGATATCGACCTGCACGTCGATGAGACTCACGATCCGGCAGCGGCCACATTGCCGTTCATCGCCCGCGCCGCCGTGCGGCACCGCTATAAGGGCCGCGTAGTCTGTGGCCATTGCTGCAGCCTGGCAATGCAACCGCCGTCTGAAATCGACCGCACGCTGGATTTGCTGGCCGAGGCCGATATCGCCATCGTGACGCTTCCGACAGTCAACATGTACTTGCAGGATCGCAGCAAAGGACGCACGCCACGTTGGCGCGGCGTCACTGTCATTCACGAAATGCTACAACGGCGCATCCGCGTGGCTGCAGCCGGCGATAATTGCCGCGACAGCTTTTATGCCTACG
>JASHVN010000127.1 GCA_030044555.1 Xanthobacteraceae bacterium
ACGATCTGCGGAGCGAGGCCCTCCGAAGGCTCGTCCATCAACAGCACGCGCGGATTGGACATCATGGCGCGGCCAATGGCGAGCATCTGCTGCTCGCCGCCGGACAGGTAGCAAGCCATCTGGCTGCGGCGTTCGGCGAGCCGCGGAAACATTTCAAAGACCGTGGTGATGTTCCAGGTGGCGTGCCCGCCGGCAGAGCCATTGCCGCGCGCCGCCACCATGAGATTTTCGCGCACGGTGAGGCTTTTGAACACGCGGCGGCCCTGCGGCACCAAGGCGACCCCGCGTGCGGCGATCTCTTCCGGCGGCTGCCGCGTCACCGGGACACCGAACACTTCGACGGCGCCGGCGCGCGGCGGCAAGAGCCCGACGCTCACGTTCATGCAGGTCGATTTGCCGGCGCCGTTCCTGCCGAGCAGGCCAAGAAGCCGGCCCTGGCCGAGCTCGAACGAGACCTTCTGCAGCACGTGACTGTCGCCGTAGAAAGCGTCGATGTCGGCGAGCCTGAGCGCGCTATTCCCCAAGATAGACCTCCCGGGTGCGCGGATCGGCCACCACTTCGGCACGGGTGCCTTCGACGATGACCTGGCCGAAATGCAGAAGCGTGATGCGGTCGGCGAGATCGAGCGCGATGTCCATATCGTGCTCGATCATGATCACGGTGACGTCGCGCGGAACGCTTTTCAGAAGTTCGCGTACGTCGTGGCGTTCGTCGATCGACAGCCCGGCGAACGGCTCGTCGAGCAGCAGAACCCGCGGCTCCTGGGCCAGCGCCATGGCGATTTCGACCCGCCGCTTTTCGCCGTAGGAGGTTTCCGCCAGCGGCCTGTCGGCCATGTGTCCGAGGCCGACGCGGCCAAGCGCATCGCGCGCCCGCGCCGACAGGTGCGGCTGGCGATCAAGCGCAATGAACGGATTCCAGCGCAGCGGCGACAGCCCGAGCAGCGCCAGCCGCGCGTTGTGCAGAATCGTGTCGCGCGGAAACAGCGTGATGATCTGGTAGGTTCGCGCCATGCCGAGATGAGCGCGCCGGCGGCTCGCCAGGCGCGTGATATCGCGGCCGAACAGCGCGATGGAGCCGCTGTCCGGCGACATTTCGCCGGTGATAAGATTGAACAAGGTGGTCTTGCCGGCGCCGTTGGGACCGATGATCAAACGGCGCTCACCCGGCTCGACGGCAAGTCTCACGTCCGCGGTCACGCGCAGACCGCCGAACGACTTGTTGAGCCCGTTTACGGCGAGCGCGGTCATGGCTTCGGTCCGAGACTCGGCGCCATCGCCCGCGGCCGCCGTCGGGAGGCCGTGCGCCACGTCGCGCGGACGAGCCGCGTCACGCCCGGCACCAGGCCTTCCGGCATGAAAATCACGATGGCGACGAAAATGGCGCCGAGCATGAAGTTCCAGCGTTCGATATAGGCGCTCACCACATTCTGGACGATGACGACCAGCGCCGAGCCGACCACCGGGCCGAGCAGCGTTCCGGCGCCGCCGGCGATGACCATCAACAGGCCGGCGGCGGAGGCAGGCAGCGCCAGCGCCTGCGGACTGATGAATTGATTGTAATAGACGAACAGCACGCCGGAGACGGCGCTGAGCAAACCTGAGAACAGGAAGGCGAGAAAGCGGATCATCCAGACGTGATAGCCGAGCGCGTTCATCCGCCGCGGCTGATCGCGGGTGCCGGCGAGCGCCGCGCCAAGCGGTGAGCGCACGAAAATCGCCATCGCCGCCATGGCGAGCAGGAAGATAACCAGCGTCGCCTCGTAAAAGCCGCGGGGCGAGGCGAGCGACAGGCCGAACGGTGCCGGACGCGTCGTCACGCTGATGCCGTTGTCGCCGTTGGTCACGCTGATCCAGCGATAAGCGAGCCCCCAGATAATCTCGCCGAGCGCCAGCGTGATCATGATGAAGCTGATGCCGGTCGAGCGCAGCGCCACCGCCGCAAAGGCCGCGGTCGCGATAAGGCCGCCGATCAGCGATGCGGCAATGGCAACGGCATGGCCGTATCCCGCAGCCAACACATTGGCGAGAATGTAAGCCGCAACACCAAACAAGCCGGCATGACCGAGCGACACCAGCCCGCCATACCCGACAAGAACATCGATGCCGAGCGCGAACACCGCATAGAGCAGGATCTGGCTCGCGATGTTGATGTAATAATCCTGGCCGATCGCGAACGGCGCAGCGATCAGGGCAAGAATGGCGATGATGATGGCCGCGCACCTTAAGGTCACAGGACCTGCCCCCCGAACAAGCCCTGCGGGCGCACGACCAGAACGATCACCATCGGCAGGAACAGAATGAAATAAGCGAGCTCCGGCAGCAGCGCCTGGCCGAAATTGTAGATGAAGCCGATGACGATACTGCCGACAAACGATCCCAGCAGGCTTCCGGTGCCGCCGAGAATCACGACGACGAGCGCGAGCGGCAGCATGTCCTGGTCGAGACCCGGATAGACCGACAGGATCGGCGCGCCGATCATCCCGGCAAATCCGGCGAGGCCCGCGCCCAGCCCGAACACGATCGTAAACAGCCGCGAAACCCGGATGCCGACGACGCGCGCCATTTGCGGATCGTCAACGCCGGCGCGGATCATGGCGCCGAGGCGCGTGCGCTCGAGCGTGAGCCACAACGCAATAGCGATCACCACCGCGATGCCAATGATCGCCACGCGATAGAGCGGGAATACGGCCGGGCCAACGCGGAGGAAGCCGCCGAGCCCGCTCGGCGTCTCCACCGAGATCGGATCGCCGCCCCAGCCCATCAGGCACAGATCAGCCACCATCAGCGAGACACCGAGCGTGACCAGCACTTGGGCGAGCGGCTGGCCAGCGAGGCGCCGGAGCAGAAACCGCTCCATCAGGGCGCCGAGGACTGCGACTTCGATCGCGCTGAGGATAGCCGCTGTCCAAAAGTTGGTGATGAAGCCGAGCTCACCGGAGAGGAATGTGCTGCCCAGATAGGCGCCAACCATGAACATCGAACCGTGCGTCAGATTGGGAATGCGCATCAGTCCGAAAATCAACGAAAAGCCCGCTGACAGCAGGAACAGAAGACCGCCAAACGTGATGCTGTTGACCGTAAGCAGCAGCCAAAAACTCATTTGCGCGACTCTTTCATTTTCCGGCTGCCAACAAGGAATGATCCGCGCACGCGGAGCACTCGGTAACCACCACCAGCGCGGCTTCTACACCGTGCGACACTCAAACTGCCTCGCTTTCCGGATCATTCGCCGTCGCGGATGATGATGCGGTCTGTTCAGCACCTCGTCAGCGGCGGGTAGTCGCGCGAATAAACCGGATGCGCGAGGAAGTCTTTTTCCGGCCATGTCCAGAACTGGCTGACGTTTTCGTAAGTGTGGATAGTCTTGTTCCAGAGCTTAAGTCCGTATTTGGCTCCCTCCTTGCCCAAGCGCCGGATGTAGATGGTGCCGATCACGTTGTTGAGGTGATCGAACTTGATCGGCCCGCGCGGCGTGTCGGTGAGACTGACCGATTTGAGCGCCGCCATGAACTTGTCGCGGTCGCGCGCTTCACCGCCCGCGGCCTTGAGGCCGGCGTCGAGCACCTGGCAATTGCTGTAGAGCAGCGCCGCATACTGGCCGGGTATGGCGTCGTAGTTCTTCAGCATACCGTCGACAAAGCGCGCATTGGCATCGCTCTCAAGATCCAGCGTGTAGGGCGCGGCGCTGACCAGGCCGACCGCTTCATCACCGAAGCTCTTGAGCAGGAAATCGTCGGCGCCGGCTTCTCCGGCGATCACCTGATATTTAAGCCCGGCGCTGGCATATTGCTTCATGAAGCGTATCGGGTTGGATCCGGCGAAACCCTGGCAGACGCCATCGCATCCGGCGATTTGCGCGAGATAAGGCGTGTAATCCGGCGTCACCAAAGGCGGCCACAATTTATTGACGACGCAGCCGCCGTCCTTCTGAAATGACGCTTGGAATCCTCCCATCTGCTCATAGCCGAAGGCGAAGTCCTCGGAGATGGTAATGACGCGCTTGAGCTTGAGTTCGGTCGCCGCTTAGTGGCCGAGCGGCTGCGTCGCCTGCGAGGATGTGGCCGACGCCCGCAACAAGTACGGATTTGGCGTCCGCTGCGTGAGATTGTCGGCGGCGGCC
>JASHVN010000128.1 GCA_030044555.1 Xanthobacteraceae bacterium
TCCGCTGACGGCAAGGAGCTGTTCGGGGCTGTGAGCGGCGACGGCGTCGTCACGCTCAACGAGCGGGTCGGGCAGCCAAGTCTGCGCGCCGCGCTCGCCGCCGGCGCCATGGAGGCGATGCGCAAGGTGACGCAAGAGGCGAAGCCCGACCGCAAGCTCGCCGACATCAAATTCCGCCCGCTGATCCCGCAGCCGAACAAGATTTTATGCGCCGGCGTCAATTATCGCGCGCATGCGGCTGAGGTGTCGCGCGAGCTGCCGAAGCAGCCGAGCATGTTCATCCGCTTTCCCGACACGCTGGTCGGCCATGACGGCGAGATGATCCGTCCGCAAGTCTCCGGCAATTTTGATTACGAGGGCGAACTGACGCTCGTCATCGGCAAAGGCGGCCGGCATATCAAAGCCGAGCGGGCGCTCGATCATGTCGCCGGCTATACGATCTTCGTCGACGGCTCGGTGCGCGATTATCAGAAATTCTCCGTCACCTCCGGCAAGAATTTTCCCAGCACCGGTCCGCTTGGGCCGTGGCTCGTCACCACCGACGAGATCTCCGACCCGAGCACGCTCACGCTGACGACGCGGCTGAACGGCCAGCAGGTTCAGCACGCGCCGACCAGTCAATTGATCTATTCTATCCCGCAGATCATCGCGTTCTGCTCGGACTTTACTACGCTGTCGCCGGGCGACGTCATTGCCACCGGCACGCCTGAAGGCGTCGGCCACGGCCGCAAGCCACCGCTATGGATGAAGCCGGGCGATACGCTCGAAGTGGAAATCACCGATATCGGCGTCTTGCGCGCGCACATCGTCGACGAGCGCTGACATATTGTTGGAGCATGATCTTTTCCGAAAACCGGCATCCACCCCGGATCAAGTCCGGGGCAGGCTTTTTCGGGATCATGCTCTAAACCCTCTCCCGCAAGGGAGAGGATTACGCACCCTCAGCCGCCGTGCTGCTTTTGCATCGCTGCTAGCGCAGCGTGCTCGACCTCGGGCAGAAAGGCGGTGAGCACGCCGATCAGCGGCAGGAACGAGCAGATCCGATAAACGAAATCGATGCTGGTCAGATCGATCAGTTCGCCAAGCGCGGCGGCGCCAAGCCCGGCCATGCCGAAGGCGACGCCGAAGAACAGACCCGACACCATGCCGACGCGGCCGGGAATGAGCTCCTGGGCATAAACCACGATCGCCGAGAATGCCGACGAGATGATGAGACCGATGATGACGCTGAGCGCGATGGTGGCGGAGAGCCCGACATAAGGCAGCGCCAGCGTAAACGGCACGACGCCGAGGATCGAGCACCAAATGACTCGCTTGCGGCCGACGCGGTCGCCGACCGGGCCGCCGATAAAGGTGCCTGCCGCGGCCGACACCAGGAAAGCGAACAGACAGAGCTGCGCATTTTCGGCCGACAGCCCGAAGTGATGGATCAGATAAAAGATGTAATAGCTGGTGATGCTCGCCAGATAGAAATACTTCGAGAAGATGAGCGCGATCAGCACCGCGATGGCGCGCCGCACCACGCCCGGCGGCAATTCGGCTGCATGCGCCGCGGACGATGACCGCGCGCGCGGACGCGCCACAACCGAACGGCCGAAGGTGTGTCCCACCAGCGCCAAGATCGCTATCCCGGCCACCGCCGGCACCGCGAACCAGGCGATGCTGCGCTGGCCGAAAGGCAGCACGACCAGGGCTGCCGCCAGTGGCGCCAGTGAATTGCCGAAATTGCCGCCGACCTGGAACAGCGACTGCGCGAAGCCGTGAGCGCCGCCGGACGCGAGACGGGCGATGCGCGAGGATTCCGGATGAAAGATCGATGAGCCGACACCGAGGAAGGCGCAGCCCACCAGCAGCGCGGGATAGTTCGGCGCTATAGCGAGCACCACAAGGCCAAGCGCAATGCAGGCCATGCCGAACGGCAGCGCGTAGGGCTGCGGCCGATGATCTGTAAACAGCCCCACCGCCGGCTGCAGCAGCGATGCGGTGCCCTGGAATACGAGCGTCAGCAATCCGATCTGCCCGAAGCTCAAATCGAATCCGCTCTTGAGCAGCGGATAGACGGCAAGCAGCAGCGACGTCGAAAGGTCGTTGAGCAAATGGCAGAAGGTGATCGCGCCCAAAATCGGAAACGACGCGGCGCCGGGCCTCCGGCCGATGACGGCATCAGTCACGGAAATCGAATCCTCTCTGGTCCGCCGCGAGCAGCGCCCGCAACGGGCGGCATGGTTGTGGTCTCTCGGGGGGCCAGCTTTGTGCACTGCACTTAGACAGTAACGGGATGAATAGGAAGTAACCGGGCCATCCCGTTCTGCATTGCACCTATGAGAATGCCAGCCGCAGGATGCGGCCGGCTTTCAAGGATTGTGGGGAAGCCGCGAGGCCGCGTTTGGCCTACTCAGGCCGCAAAGCGGCGGCCAATCCGGATGCGTCGTCGGTGCCGATACGGCGGATGTCGCCAGACTTCAGCTGCAGTTCGACAGCATCGAGTCCGGAAACGTTATAAAGACGGAAGCCGGGCCGGATGCGGATGCCGAAGCCGTTGAGCAGGCTGTTGCGCACGATGCTCACGCTGGCGATATCGGCGAGCGCCATCCGGTAGCGCCAAAGCCCCGGACCAAAGCGCCACTGTAATTGGCCATCGCTGATGCTGACAGTCAAAGACGAGAACAGCCAGGCCAGGATGATAAGGCCGAGCACAGCGACCAGTGCGCCCCACCGCCCTGGGCTCGGCAGCGTGTACGCCATGAACGCGAAGAAGATGGCTAACAAAGCCATCCCGACGATCATCACAGTGCCGCGCTGCGTGTGCCGATAGCGGTCGGCCATGACGGCCTCCATGGCGCATGATCCGGAAAAGTGTGGAGCGGTTTTCCGAAAGGTCATGCGCAAAAAAGAGCCAAAGCACGACGATGATTCATCCTCAAATTATCGCGCTTTAGTCGATCGACGGCTGCTGCCAGCCGCCGATCTTTCATCGTATTAGTCCTCCGCTTCGGCCGAAAGGTTCAAGGCCTGCGAATGCTCGCTGTTCGACAGCGCCCGCGAAATCATCTCGTGGTACGGCCGCCGGCGGCAATGATCACCGCGGCGCCGATCAGCAACAGCGCCGAGATGATGAGCGAAGCGCGGGCGCCGAAAAGAAAAGCGTTCGCGGTGCCGATCAGCGATCCGAACAAGGCGACGCCCAGCACGCTGCCGGTTTGCCGCGTCGCGTTCAGCACGCCCGCGGCTGCGCCCGAACGCGCCTTCTCCACGCTGCCAAGAAGCGCAGAGGTGAGCGGCGGCACCAGCAAGCCGAGGCCCGCGCCCATGGCGAGCAGCTGAGCGCCTATTGCCCAATAACTGGTCCCGTGGTCGATGCCCAACAGGCCCAGGCAGCCTGCTGCCGCAATCAAGGCGCCGGCAGCGATCACCGGCGGCGCGCCAAAGCGCTCGGTCAACCGCGGCGCCAGCAGATTCACTGGCAGCACGGCGCCCATCATGGGAACGAAGGCGAGGCCGGTATCAAAGGCTGACCAGCCATTCACGCGCTGAAAATACAGGCTGAAGACAAAGATCAACCCATAGAAGGCGACGTTGACAAGGAGGCCGACCAGCGACGTCAACGCAAACATGCGATGGCGAAACAGCGAGAGCGGCAACATCGGCTGCCGCGCATGGCGCTCCTGCAGCACGAAAAGCAACGCCAGAACGGCGAAGGCGGCAAAGCCGGTGACGACCCAAACGTTTGTCCACCCCATGCGTCCGGCCTCGATGAGCGCTGCCGCCAGCACGCCGAGCATGCCGATGGCCGCCGCCTGTCCGGGCAGATCCAGTCGATGATCGGAACGCGCCGTGTCGGTCGTGTACCGCCATGTCAGCCACAACCCGGCGAGACCGATCGGCAAGTTGACCAGAAATATGCTGCGCCATCCGGCCAAGGCGATGAGCCCGCCGCCAACCAGCGGCCCGGCGGTGAGCGCAACGCTGGCGCCGGCAGCCCAAACGCCGACGGCGCGGCCACGCTCGGTCGTGCCGGGATAGGCATGGTTGAGAAGCGCCAGCGAGTTCGGCACCAGGATGGCCGCGCCGAGGCCTTGCACCGCCCGTGATGCAATCAAAATCGCCGCTGACGGCGCCAACGCACAGCCCAAAGAGGCGGCGGTGAAGATGGCGAATCCGGCCATGAAAATCTTCTTGGCGCCGAGGCGATCACCCAGGGCGCCGGCCGTCAAAATGAACGCCGCGAACGCGATCGTGTAGGTGCTCACCACCCATTGCAGTTCGGACACGCCGCCGCCGAGCGAGGACCCGATGCTGCTCAACGCCGTGTTGACGATGGTCACATCGAGCTGCACGACGCCGTAGCCGAGGCTCATCGCCGCGAGGGTCAGTGGCTTTACCCACCGGGGACGAACCGCGGGCTCCATCGCATGCTGCAGCGGATGCGCAGCGTGGAATTGCGGATGATCGGATGGAAAAACGCGCATGGCTCTGTCCTTTGCATTGCTGGAGCCACGCATATGGGGAGAGCGGAGGGCTCGCCCCCACCCGTTTTCTGAACAACGCTACGGTCGCGACCGAAGTGTCGAGAAAACAAATGCCAAGAATCGAATGCCAAGAATCAGATGCCAAGGATCAAATGCCAAGGATCGCAAAAACAAATGCGAAAGAACCGGCACGCGGTCAGCGCGCCGGCGTCAGACCGAACAGCTTTTCGGCGTTACGCCAGCAGATTTTCTCGCGCTCGGCATCCGACAGCGAAAGCGAATCCAGAACCTTGATGGTGTCGCGGATGTAGCCCGGCCCCTTTTCCTTGTCGAACGGGCAATCGGAGGCGAACAGCACGTGATCGGCACCAAAGAAATCAAGCCCGCAAAGGGTAGCCCCGCGCGCGCCCTCGACCGCGGTGTCGCCGTAAAAATCCTTGAAATAATCGTAAGGCCGCTTCTTCAGCGATTTCCGCAACGCCTCATAATCCTCGTCGGAAGTGCGCGCGCCCATCTGATCGAACGAGTGAGCGACACGGCCGTCCAGATAGGGGATGACGCCGCCCAGATGATGGGCGATGACCTTGAGGTCGGGATAGGTGTCCATGATCTTGGAAAACACGAGCCGCGCCAGAGTCACGCCGGTCTCGTAGGGCCAACCGAGCACGCTGCAGATTTCGTATTTCGATACTTTCTCGGTTGGATAATCCGGCATCTCGCGCGTGCGCGCCGGATGCAACAGGATCGGCTTTCCCGACTTCGCAATCGCCTCGAAGATCGGCAGGAATTGCGGCGCATCGAGCGGCACGCCATTGGCGTTGGTTGCAAGCTGCACCGCGTTGGCGCCGTTTTTGAGCGCGCGTTCGGCTTCCTTGGCCGCGGCTTCCGGCGCGTTCATCGGCAGCAGCGCCGACCAGCCGGCAAAATGCTTCGGATGTTTGGCCGCGATCTCGCCGAGCCCGTCATTGGCGATCTTCGCCATCTCCGGCGACTTGTCAGGCCCCCACAGGCGCTCCATCGGCGGCAGGCCGTGGGAGAGCACCTGCGAATAATCGGCAAACGATTCCACAAGCCGCAGCCGCAGATCGAGATCTGACAGAGCGGGAATGCCGCGTACGCGCTTGCCGAGATCCTTTGATCCCGCCGGCGTCTCTAACAACGCCTCGTAATAGCGCTTGGGGAAGAAATGGTTGAAGGCATCGATGTAGCGCATGCGATTCTCTTTCTTGTTCCCCTCCCCCCCCCCTCGCTGGGAGGGGTCAGGGGTGTGCCTGCATAAGCCACGAAGCGATCGCAAATGCGTCGGCATCGCGGTCGAAATAGCCGATCACCTGCAGACCAAGCGGCATGGAATTGTCCGTAAACACCGGCAGCGACAGCGCCGGCACTCCGAGCAGAGACGACGGCACGCCGAATTCCGGATTGCCGGTCGACGACAGCCCTTCGGGCGCGGCGCCCGGCGCCGCAAGGGTGATGCAGACCTCGCTGGTCGCGGCAAGCTTGGCATAGACGCCACGGATGCGCTCGCGCTCGACGAGATCGGCGCGATATCCGGCGAGCGTCAGATCCTCGTATTTCTCCGCGCGCTCGGCGGTAATGGGGCCGAGCTTGCTGGCGTCGCGCTCGCGCATGGTGCGAAAGAACCAGCGCGTTTCGAAGCCGTTGATACGATGCGACAGCTCGGTGACTTTGTGCAGCTCATTCTCCAGCGCGGCGACCGCGGCATCGCTGCCGCGGGTGCGGATCTCGATACCGTCGGCCTTAAGCCACGCTACGCACTGCGCAAGCCGCGCCTTGGCGCCGGCGGATGCCGCGTCCCATCCGGCGGTTTCCAGAAGCGCGAGCGAGCGCGGCTTGCGCGACGGCGGCACGCTGGACGGACCTTGCAGGCCGGGCGTGCCGGCATCGCCGCCGACCTGCTCCACGATCTCGGAAGCGACCTGCCAGACATCTTGGAGCGACGCGCCGAGGATGCCGGTGCAGCTCTGACTCTGATAATCGTGGCTGCCCTCGCGGTTGATCGCGTTCACGCTGGGCTTGAAGCCGACACAGCCGCAATAGCTCGCCGGCCGCACGGTCGAACTGATCACCTGGGTGCCGAGCGCCGC
>JASHVN010000129.1 GCA_030044555.1 Xanthobacteraceae bacterium
GCCTTCGTGGCCAGCGAAGTCGGCTTGAGGCCGCTTCCGACCGTCGGCCTGTTTGCCGCGCTTTGGTATTGCGGCGAAATGGTGCTCGCAGCATCCGCCGATTGGCCGGTTTCCCCGCTGTCCCCGCTCTATGGGCTCATCCGCGATCTGCTGCTGCCCGCACTCTTTGTCAGCGCGCTGCGCGGCAACGATTTCACCTGGCGCGGCAACGAAATGCAGGTGGAGCGCATGCGCCCGCGCCGGATGATGGCGCAGATGCGGCCGCAGCGGGTGATGGCGCGGGTACGCCCGCGCATGCAGGAAATTGCCGCCGGCAGCCGAAGACGTCTGCGGGCTCTGCGCACGCGAGCCTCATAAGCGTTTAACTGACAGCCGTAGCGTCTCGGGCGGCGCGTTCTGCGATCGCTTCGATTTCGTTTTCGGTGCTTGGAAAATCCGCCGCAATCCAGGCTTCCTTGGCCGCGCGCATGGCAGCGCCAAGCGCGGGACCGGGTTGCACGCCAAGCCTCGTGAAGTCGGCCGACTTGAGCGGAAAATCCGGCGCTGTCCAATGCTGCGGCAAACATGCAAGCTCGCGCCAGGCAGCGTCGGCGGCTCCCGCCTGCGCACGCGACCAGGCCAGCAGCACGCGGTCGGCGAAGGATCGCGAGCCGAGACGGTAGAGCAGTACGCGGGCGGCGCGTTCTCCGCCTTCCGGCGCAATCCGCCACCAGGATTCGAGCCGCAAAAGCCGCTCGGCCTCGGCGTTGGAGAGGCGCAATCGCTCCGCCAAGCGCTCCGCGTCCTCGTTGACCATGACAGCCAGCGCGCCGAGCCGGCGGATGGCATCGGGCTCCAACCCGAGCGCGACTTCGATTTGCGCCCTCTTTTCAAAGTTCACAATGTACGCAACACCGCCAAGCACCGGACCCAAAAGTCCGCTGTCGTTCATGACCGCGAGCGTGGCTGCAGCGCCGGGCGCGACGACAGTCTTCATAAGTTCCATACGCACCCGCTCGCGCGACAACGTATCGAGGCCAGCGCGCGCGACAATGCAGGCGTGCAAGGCCGCCGCATCCGGCGGGCCTTCGGCATAATGCGCGTGGAAGCGAAAAAACCGCAAAATGCGCAGATAGTCCTCGGTAATGCGCTGCTGCGGATCGCCAATGAAGCGCACACGGCGGGCTGCGATATCATCGAGACCGCCGACATAGTCGAACACCGTTCCGTCGGCGGAAGCGGACAGCGCATTCATGGTGAAATCGCGCCGCTCGGCATCCGCCCGCCAATCGCGGCCGAACACCACTCTTGCCTTGCGGCCGAACGTTTCGACGTCTTCGCGCAACGTCGTCACTTCGAACGGATGACCGCGAATCACCACCGTGACGGTGCCATGCTCGATTCCGGTCGGCACCGCCTTCCAGCCCGCCCCCTCGACACGGCGCGTGATCTCGTCGGGCACCGCCGTCGTCGCCACGTCGATCTCACCTACCGGCAGGTGCAACAATGCGTTGCGCACCGCGCCGCCGACCACGCGCGCCTCTTCGCCGTCGCAATTGAGCGCCCTCAGCAGGCTCGCGACTTCGCCCTGCCTGAGCCACACGGCTTCGTCGATTTGCGCCGGCGTCTTCATCGCGTGGTGCCCGGCACGAATTTCCCATTTTCGATATGCGCTGGCACATAGGTCGAGCCCGGCGGCGCGCCGGAAAATTGGACAAAATGGAACAAGAACCAGGCGCCGCCGACCAACGCGCTGATCAGCATGACGCAAACGATTATGCCGAAAACACGAACCCTGGGCGCCCACCGCTTCGGTTCCAATAGCCCGGCGCGGATCGCCAATAACAGCAGCACGTAAAGCAGAAGCGGCCCGGCAACCAGCGCAAAGAAAATCAATCTGCTCATGCGCCGTAGATCCGCTCGTACAGATTACGCAAAATGCCAGCGGTCACGCCCCAAATGTAGCGATCGCCGAACGGCATCGCATAATAATCGCGCGGGATGCCCTTCCAGTCGCGCGTCTTGCGCTGATGATTCTCTGGATTCATCAGGAATTCGAGCGGCACTTCGAACGCTTCAGTCACCTCGCCCGGATTGAGCGTCAGCGTGAATTCCGGTTTGACGCGCGCCACTGTCGGCAGAATGCGAAAACCGGAAAATGTGAGATAGAGGTCGAGGTAGCCGATCGGCTCGACCAGTATGGGCGCCAACCCGACTTCCTCCCTGGCCTCGCGCAAGGCGGCGGCGACCGGGCTCTCATCCGCAGGTTCGATCTTGCCGCCCGGAAATGCCACCTGCCCGGCGTGGCTCGCCAAATCCGCAGTGCGTTGGGTGAGCAACACAGTCGGCGCGCTGCGGTCTATGATCGGCACCAGCACCGATGCCGGCTTGGTGGCTTTCACGCCCGCGCGCTCCCACAGCGCCGGATCAAGATCGAGATCGCCACGGCGAATGCCTTGCGCGGCCGGATCGGTCAGCGCCGGCGGTACTTCCAGGCCGAGCCGTGCCCGCGCCCGTTCGAAGAAGCTCTGACTCCTTTGTTGCAACGCCGTGCTGTCGTTCACGCAAGATCCCTCACCTCTTCGGCACCCGCCATCGGAAAAAATGCGCCCATCGATACCACGCCGAACATCGCCCTGCCCGCGACATCGCGTTCCTCACCGAGTTCGACCAAATCGAAGAACAGCGCGCGCGTCACTTTTGCCCACAAGTCGCGGCGGACGTGAAGATATGGTTTCAAGCCTCCCGTCCCCGGCTCC
>JASHVN010000130.1 GCA_030044555.1 Xanthobacteraceae bacterium
GTCGAGCAGATCGCCTTGGTGGGATCGCCCGCGCCGATCGCCAGCATGCGGCGGCGAAACCACACCGGCACCGGCGGATAAGGAAACAGATAACGCGCCAGATCAACGATCCGTTTGGAATCGTATTGCTTGCCGATCCGCGCCAGCGCGTAGTCGATCACCTTCTGTCTGTCTTGCGCGTCGAGGCCGACGGCACGGCATATGCGCGTGTGGAAGCCAACATATTTCGACAGCGGCACGGTGCTGACGCCGGGACCGGCTTCAGCTTCCAGCAGAACGTTCGGCTCGCCATCCGATGCGGTGTCTCCCGGCCGTTCGCCCACATAGAGGGCGGCATGCGACCAGGTGGATTGTGTCAGGAACTTGATGATGGCGGAGAGCCGCGTATTGCCCTCGACCAGGACCACGTCGCCGGGCTGCAATGCGGCGCGCACGACGCTCGGATCGGGCGCGAAGAACGGCGCGTAACGCGCCGTCGGCTGCTCAAGAAACTGGAGGATTTTGCCGCTGAGGAAGTCTTCGAGCCTGTCCAACATGAGCCGTAATTGCCCGTTGAGAAGGGGTGAGGCTGGCATGCCGCAAGCCCCTGCCCTATAGCCTTACGTGCACTGCACCCAAAGGAGGGGCCTGGACAATACGTCAAATGGTAACATTTGATGCGGTAAAACCTATATTTAGAGTAAGCATCCGGACCGCAACGGGCCGATCGCTCCGAGCCAGCAAGGGGAAGTGCAATGCCCTCAACCTTCCGGCGGGACTGGATCACCAAGCCGATCTTTCGCCTGGCGCAGCGCGCGCTGCCGCGCCTTTCCGCCACCGAGCGCGAAGCCATTGAAGCCGGCGACGTCTGGTGGGACGCGGACATTTTCACCGGCAACCCCGATTGGAACAAGCTGTTGGCGTTCGCGCCGGCGAAGCTTTCGCAAGAGGAGCAGGACTTCCTCGCCGGTCCGGTCGAAGACCTGTGCCGCATGGTCGACGACTGGAAGGTCAATTGGCAGTGGCACGACCTGCCGCCGGAAGTCTGGGACTTTTTGAAGGCGAAGAAATTCTTCGCGATGATCATTCCGAAACAATATGGCGGGTTGGGTTTCTCCGCCTACGCGCATTCGGAAGTGATCAGAAAACTGTCGTCGCGCTCGATCTGTGCCGCCTGCACCGCCATGGTGCCAAACTCGCTCGGTCCGGGCGAGCTGTTGCTGCAATTCGGCACCAAAGAGCAGCAGGATTATTGGCTGCCGCGGCTCGCGCGCGGCGAGGAAATTCCCTGCTTCGGCCTCACCAGCCCGGAAGCCGGCTCCGACGCCGCCTCGATGATCGACAGCGGCGTGGTGTGCCGCGGCCAATATGAAGGCCGTGAGGTTTTGGGCATCCGGCTCAATTGGCACAAGCGCTACATCACGCTTGGCCCGATCGCCACCGTGCTCGGGCTCGCCTTCAAGCTGCACGATCCCGACCATTTGATCGGCGAGCGCGAAGACGTCGGCATCACGCTCGCTTTGGTGCCGACGCATCTGCCCGGCATCAGCATTGGCCGCCGGCATCTGCCGGCGCTGCACGTTTTTCAGAACGGCCCCAACTGGGGGCACGACGTGTTCATCCCGATGGACAACGTCATCGGCGGCGTCGAACAGGCCGGCAAGGGCTGGAAGATGCTGATGAGCGCGCTTGCCGCCGGACGCGGCATTTCGCTGCCGTCGCTGTCGGCGGCGGGCGCTGCCTACACCGCTCACGTCACCGGCGCCTATGCGCGCATCCGCGAGCAATTCCACGTCGCGATTGCCAAGTTCGAGGCGATCCAGGAGCGGCTCGGCCGCTTGGCGGCCACCGCCTATCTGATCGATGCGGCGCGGCGCATGACTTGCGCGGCGCTCGATGACGGGCATCATCCCGCCGTCGTCACCGCCATCATGAAGGCGCAGGCCACGGATCGGCTGCGCATCAGCGTCAACGACGCCATGGACGTGCACGGCGGCAAAGCCATTATCGAGGGGCCGCTGAATTACCTCGGCAGTCTTTATCGCGGCGTGCCGATCGCCATCACGGTGGAAGGCGCCAATATCGTCACCCGGAGCCTCATTCAGTTCGGCCAGGGGGCGATCCGCTGCCATCCCTATCTGCTCAAGGAAATGATGGCGCTGGAAGACGCCGACCGCGCCCGCGGCCTCGACGCGTTCGATCAAGCCTTCTGGGCCCACGTCAAACACAGTTTGGCCAATGCGGCGCGCGCCTTTGGCCGCGGCTGGACCGGCGGGATTTTTGCGCCGGCCCCTGAGGCCGGAGCAGCCAGCAAATTTTATCGGCAGCTCAGCCGCCACGCCGCGGCCTTTGCGCTTGCCGTCGATTTGGCATTGTTGACGCTCGGCGGCGCATTAAAGCGCAAGGAGATGCTCTCAGCGCGCTTCGGCGACATTCTCTCCGAGCTTTATCTGTCGAGCGCGGCGCTCAAGCGCTGGAACGACGAAGGCCGGCGGGACGAGGATTTCGCACTGCTCGAATGGTGCATGGAGTCGAGCTTCGCCACCATCGAGACCCGCTTCGATGAGATCTTCGCCAACTTCCCGATCCGCCCCGTGGCTTGGCTGTTGCGCTTTTTCACGATGCCCTTCGGCCGGCGGCGGCGCGGCCCCTCCGATCGCGTGACCGACCGCTGTGCCGAGCTCATCACCAATCCGTCGGCGGCGCGCGACCGTCTGACCGTTGATCTGTTTCATCCGCCGGAGAGCGAGAAGGATCACGGGCTTTCCTTGCTCGAGCGCGCTTTCACCAAAACCGTCGCCGTGCAGCCGATCCGCGATCGCATGCATGCCGCACGCGTCCGCGACGTCGAACAAGCGCTCAAGCAGCACACCATCAACGAGGCCGAAGCCGCGCAATTGAAAGACGCGGCGGAGGCTGTCTCCGCGGCCGTGGCCGTCGACGATTTTGCGCCGGAAGAACTCACCGCCCGCAGCGCCGCCCACAAGGGAGATGTGTCATCACCAGCGACATCTCAGAACCTGCACCAATTGCCGCCGAACCAACCGGCGGCGGAACTGCCACCGCCGGAGCAACACCCGGCACTCCCGGCGCGCGAGCCGCGGACAGAAGCGGCGGAGTAGCACACCGTCCTGTCTATATTATCGACGGCAGCCGCACGCCCTTCATCAAGGCGCGCGGGCGACCCGGGCCGTTCACGCCGG
>JASHVN010000131.1 GCA_030044555.1 Xanthobacteraceae bacterium
AGGTCACCGCATCCGGCGCGACGCCGACGACGTTGGTCAGCAATCGCGGACCTTCGGCAAGTTCGACCAGCGCCACCACGTAGGGTACATCCTTGGCAAAAGCCGGATGGTAGACGCGGTGATAGGTGACGAAGCTGAAAACCTTGCCGAGACCCGACACCGGCGTCCAGGAAAAATCAGCGGCGAGACAGTGCGGGCAGCTTTGCGAGGGCGGAAACCAGAATTGGCCGCAAGCCTTGCAGCGCTGGATTTCGAGCCGGTGCTCGCGCGCGGCTTGCCAGTAATGCGCCGACTCCGGCGACGGCCGCGGCGTCGGCTTTTTGCTCGGATCGCCCATCAATCCCGCCCGAGGATCAAGGTCGAGTGGCAGACTTGGTTGCCACCGTGGCCGGAGACGAGCGCAATCTGAGCGCCTGGCACCTGCCGCTCGACCGGATAGGTGTGGCGTATCTGGCGCGCGCCTTCGACGATCTGCAGCATGCCTTCGCAATGCGCTTCGGACAATTGCCCGCCCGACGTGTTGGTCGGCAGCCGTCCGCCCATGCGTAGCGCGCCGGAGGCGACGAACGGGCCGCCCTCGCCCTTTTTGCAGAAGCCGTAATCCTCCAGCTGCGTGAGCACCATGTAGGTGAAGCAGTCGTAGATCTGCGCGGTATCGACGTCGTCAGGACCGAGGCCCGCCATCCGGTACGCTGCAGCACCGCTGTTCTTGGCCGCCGTCGTCACCATGTTGTCGTCGGCGAACCAGCCGCGCAGGTTATTGAAGCTGCCGAAGCCCTTGATCGAGACCGGCGGCTGGCGCCGGTCGCCCGCCCGCTCGCGGCTGGTGACGATGACCGCGCCGGCGGCGTCGCTGCGCAGGCTGCAATCAAGGAGCCCGAACGGCGCCACGACCGGCGGCGCTTCGTGGTATTGCGCGAGCGTCAACGGTTTGCGCATCTGCGCCTGCGGATTGCGCAGCGCGTGTTCGCGGCACGCCACCGCAATGGCACCGAAATGATCGCGCGTGGTGCCGTAAAGATGCATGTGCCGCGTGGCGCCGAAAGCATGCGCGGCGACCGCGCCGAAATAGCCGTATTCCGGACCGAATTCCTGCGCCAGCTGGCTGTCGGGCCGCGTCTCGTTGCGCAGGTTGGCTTCCTTCGACGAATGCGTGCGCGACCACGAATCGCGGCCGAAGCCGACGATTACGGAAGAGGCCATGCCGGCCTTGATCGCCATGGCGGCGAGCGCCACGCCGAGAATCTGGCTGGCGCCGCCATTGTCGAGCGTGGTTGAGAAGCGGGCGTTGATGCCGAGCCGCGCGCCGATCTGCTGATGATGGGTGTAGCTTTCGTCCGGGCCGCGGCAGATGACGCCGTCGATTTCGCTTACTTTCAGGCCGGCATCGGCGATGGCGTTGTGCATGGCCTCGACCAGAAGATCGAGACTCGACACGCCCGGCACGCGGCCCAACCGGCTGTGGCCGGTACCGACGATGGCGCAAACGTCGCGCAGTTCGCGTGATGGCTCGATCATGGCGATCTCCGGCGCCTGATGATGCTTTGGTATCTGGTGGTGCCTTGGTATTCTGTCACTGTTCGACGATGTTGCGAAGGCGCGCGACCACGTCCGGCGGCGCCGAATAGACCCGTTCAAGCAGCGCGTTGATCTCGACGCCGCTGACCGGATCGATGTGGGCTTTCTGTTGCTCGGCGTCGGCGAGAAATTCCGGATCCTTCATGGTTGCGTCGAAGGCAGCGCGCAATGCCGCAACGCGGTCGGCCGGCATTTGCGGCGGCAGCACGAACGGCCGGCCCATGACCTGTTCGGCGAAGGCGATCTCGAACAGTTGCTTGCCGGCAGACGTCGGCTCAACCTCGATGGCGGTCGGCACGCCCGGAAATGCAGCGTCGCGCTTCATGCCCATCAGCATGATGACCTTGGCGTCGCCTTTGGCGAGCCACGGCAAGATGCGGGCACGGAACGGCGCCGACGAGCCGCCCGAGATGTGGGCGTCGACTTCGTTGCGCTCGATCGCCAGCAGACATGCCTGCGATCCCGCATAGCCGCTGATCGGCTTGAGCTTGGTGCCGAGCGTGTCGTTGAGAAGACGCGCATACACCGTGGTCGGCGAATTGTCGGCCGTGGAGCTGACCGTGACCGGGCGCGTTTTCAGATCGTCGATGCTGTGCAGCCCTGATTTGGTCGACAGAATAAAGAGTCCGACCTCCTGCTCCGGCGAGCCGAGCCAGTGGAATTTCCGGGCGTCGAATGCAATGCCGGCGCTGTTGAAGCCGTAGAAGCGGGCGAGCCCGGTGTTGCGCGACAGCCCGCCGATCACGGTGCCGTCCTCGGCGGCGACATTATAAAGATAGTTCGCGACCCGGAGTCCTTCGGCGCCCACCATGTTGGAAACGACGATGTTCGGCTCGCCGGGAATGTGCCGCGGCATGTGCTTGGCGAGGAGCCGCGCATACTGATCATAGCCGCCGCCGACCGACGCCGCGGTGTAGAGTGTGATGGTCTTGCCGCGATAGAAATCGGCCACCGATTGCGCGCGTGCGCATGGCGCCGTGAAAAGCGCGATGCACGCGAACAACGCCGCCGTAACATTTCGCCTGGCCGGATTGTTTTCAACCACGCTCACGCGCGGACCTTCAACTGTGAGAGAATTTCTTGCGTGTGCTCGCCGAGTTCCGGCGAGGCGGAGCGGATCTGTGGCGGCGTCGCCGACATGCGCACACCGTTGCGTACGAGTCCGACCGAGCCGATGCGCTTGTGCGGCACGTCCTGGCGCAGGCCGAGGTGCTGGACCTGCGGATCGCCAAACACCTCGTCCAGCGTGTTGAGCGGCGCCGCCGGAACGTCGGCGGCTTGCAGCTTGGCGAGCCACGCCGCACGGGTATCGGTCTTGAATATTTTTGCCAGCTCTTCGTGCAGCACGTCGTAGTGCCGGCCGCGCGTCTCCTTGGTGGCAAAGCGCGGATCGGCGAGCCATTCCGGCCGGCCGGCGACTTGCGCCAGCGCCTGCCAGAATTTGGTCGGGGTCGACAGGTGCACGACGAAGGGTTTGCCGTCGGCTGCCGCGAACGCATAGACCTGCGCCTGGTGCGTTCGCGTGGCGCGGTCCGGCACTTTGCCGTTCTCGAAAAAGCGCGCGGCGTTCTCGCCGCAGAACGAAACCGTGGCTTCCAGGAGCGAAGTGTCGATCCGCTGCCCCTTGCCGGTGCGGCCGCGCGCGATCAGAGCCGCCAGGACACCGTTGCAGGCGGTAATGCCGGACAGATGATCGGACAGCGAAATGCCCATCGGCCGCGGGTGATCGAGATCGGTGAGGAGACTGAGAAGCCCGCTCAGGGACTGCCCAACCGTGTCGTAACCGGGACGCGACGCATAAGGACCGCTGCTGCCGAAGCCGGTGATCGAGCACCACACCAGACCCGGATTATCGCGCGACACCTCCTCGTAGCCGAGGCCGAGCCGCTCCATCGTGCCGATGCGGAAATTTTCGATCAGCACGTCGGCGGTGCGCACCAGCGCCCGTGCCGCGGACAATCCTTCCGCGCTCTTGAGGTCGAGGACCACACTCTTTTTGTTGCGGTTGACCGAGCCGAAGGTCGGGCTGTACTCGACCCGGCCCCAGCCGCGAAACGGGTCGCCGCCGTCGGGCGACTCGACCTTGATCACTTCCGCGCCGAAGTCGCCGAGCAACATTCCGGCGTATGGACCGGAGACGTAATTGGCGAATTCAACAACGCGAATGCCGTCCAGCGCCGAAGCCATCTTGGCCGTGCAACCTCCCTGTAATTTGCCGCGCCGCCAGGCACACCGCGAGTGACGATCGGCCTGGAGGCGGTGATTGGAGCGTGTGCCAATCAAGTGACAGAAAGACTAGCAGTAGTCCGCAATTGTGCCAACGGCTGGCACGCCGCCATCAGTTGCACGCAGCGATTGATTCCGACCCTCGAGTCATTGCGTCGTGTCCCAGTGTGTCTACTTCTGAGGCCAAGGTCTTCGCGCTTCGCCGACCATATAGGAACTCTTCCCTCTTGCTGGAATGCATTGAGCGGACATTTGCTGGAAGTCGGCGACGTGTCATAAGTCGGTAATCCACCACGCTGGGCTCAGCGCGAGATTCGAGATTCCGAAGAGGAGCGTTCATTGATGAGTACGAAGAAGACACCATGGGATTTCATCGGCGA
>JASHVN010000016.1 GCA_030044555.1 Xanthobacteraceae bacterium
AGGCTGTTCGACGGCGTGCGCCGTGGCGTGCTGATCGCCGAATCGATCTGGCCGAATTCCGCCTATGCGGACGGTCGTGGCATCAATACGCTGACCGGCTCCGACGCCGTCGCGCCCTTCGGCGGCGCGGCGTTTCACGACAATCGGGTTTGGGTGAGCAAGGCCGGCAACTGATTATGAATAGACAGAAAATCAGCAGAACTTCATGCCGCGAGCGCACCCAGAGCATGATCCCGAAAAGTGGAAACCGGTTTTCGGAAAAGATCATGCTCAAAGGAAAAATCTAGACCTCGATCCGATTCACCCGAATTGGATCAAGGTCTAGCCGTTGCAATCGATGGCGTGCCTCGGCTCCGCGGCGAATGATTCAACCCCCACCGCATATGCTCCGATATCGTTTCGAACATAAGGAATGGTGCGTTCAATGCCCTCAAGCTTTCGTCAGATCATCAACAAGGCCGTCGCCGAAAAGCGCTTCCTCGTCGTGCCGGGCGCCCATGACGCATTGAGCGCGCGGCTCATCGAGCAAATAGGCTTCGAAACCTATTTCATCGGCGGCTTTCCGGCGGTCGGCGCGCGCTATGGCGTGCCCGACGTCGGGCTCAAAGGCTTTGGTGAAATCTCGGCATGTGTGCGCGACATCATGATGGCGTGCGACCTGCCGGTCTTCGTCGACGGCGACGACGGCTATGGCGACGTCAAGAACGTCGTGCACACGGTGCAGACCTACGAGCGCATGGGCGTGAGCGCCATCCTCATCGAAGATCAGCAATGGCCGAAACGCTGCGGCCATATGGTCGGCAAGAAGGTGGTGCCCACGGAGTTCGCCGAAGCCAAGATCAAGGCGGCCTGCTCCGAACGTATTAATCCGGAGACCTGGATCCTGGCGCGCACGGACGCGCGCGCGGTCTACGACCTCGACGAGGCCATGCGGCGCGCCGAGCGTTTCATCCGCGCCGGCGCCGACGGCATATTCATCGAGGCGCCGCGCTCGATCGAGGAGCTCAAGCGCATCGGCAAAGCCTTCGACGTGCCGCAGATCTGCAATCCGCTGATGGGCGGCCACACGCCAATCCTGTCGATGGAAGAACTAGGCGATCTCGGCTTCCACTGCGCCGTGCTCGGCCTCGACACGATCATGCACGCCGCCAAGGCGATCGAGACAGTGCTCATTGACATGAAATCCGGCAAATTCGCCCGCCGCAACGACGGCATGGATTTCGAGAGCTACAAAAAGCTCGTCGGCTACGACAAATGGGAATCGATCGACGAGCGCTTCGCGCCAAGGCAGTGACGGTCAGCCGGCGCTGATGTTGACGAATTTAATTACCTTGCCCCATTTTAGGTCGCGTCGGCAATCAGCGCGAGGGCGAGCCCAATGGGCCCGCCACCGACGATGGCAAGGGATTGTTCCGCCATCCAGAGATGCGGAGTGACTTAGACTAATGCCGGCTCGCGTTTGGTCGGCTGTGCCGCCGGCGCCGGATCCTTCAGATTCAGAATCCGCCGCGCATTATCGTAGAACAGCTTCTGCTTGTCGGCGGCGGACAGTGGAATTTCGTCGATCAGCTTCAGGCACGGGAACGGATCCCAGCACGGATAGTCGGTGCCGTACATCACGTGATCGATGCCGTAATAGTCGATGGCAAACTTGATGCCGGCCGCATGCGGCGACACCGTATCGGTGTACATGCGCTTCATGTAGTCCTGGACCGGTCGCGGCAGCTTCGCCGCCTTGGAGTTCTTATCCATGCGGCCGGCCTGATACGGCAGCGCGCCGCCGGTGTGCGACATCACGATCTTCAGGTCGGGATGACGCTCCATCAGGCCTGAGAAAATGATCCGGATCGCCGCGACGCTGACCTCAATCACACGGCCGAGCGTCAGGTGCAGCGCGCCGTCGTAGCCATCCGAAAGCATGTCCTGAAAGACCACGTCGGTCGGATGCAGGAACAGCGGCAGGCCGAGTTTCTCGCAATGGGCGTAGAACGGCTCGAGCCGTTCGGCATCGATGCGCGCATCTTCGCCGACGCTGCCGGGCAGATTGACGCCCATCAGCCCAAGACGATTGACGGCGTCGTCGACCACCTCGATCGCCGTGCGCGTATCCTGCAGCGGCACCGCAGCGCTCGCCCACACCCGGCCGGGATATTTCTTCTGCGCACCGGCCATCTCCTCGTTCCACATCAACGCATAGTCGCGGCCTTCGGAAAGCGGCATGTCGGAGAAGGAGACCGAGAACGGGCCGATCGAGCACACCACGTCGACCTGGTGCCCGGTGCTGTCCATGTATTCGAACTGCTTGTCGAGATCGAACCACTCTTTCCAGGAATTGAGGTGCGAGGAGGCGCTCGCGGAGCGGCGCATATAGCGGTAGCCGCCCTTATCGTTGACCTTGGCTTTCGGGAAATCCTTACGCTCGCAGAGCTTGTCGAAAACCGACCGGGGCCACCAATGGAAATGCGAATCGATGATGTGCACGAGAGCCTCCTAGGGCGCGCCAGACCGCCTATGATTCAACCAATTTAGTAAACGGCCGGTTCCCGGTCAACGCACGCTCCGCCGCCTCCCCGACAGCCGGACGCCTTCGGCAGCACGTGTTGTCACTGCGGGCGAAGTGGTCCACCATTCGCGCTCAGCCGCATGGAAAGGCGGCAGCAGGCGGGGAGGACCATGAACGACGCCGGCGTCGACCGCTACCGCATCGCGGCGCGCATGGAGCGGCTGCCGCTCTCGCGCTGGCACAACAAGATGCGGCTGATCGTCGGCAGTACCAACTTTTCCGACGCCTTCGACGCACTCACCATCGCCTATGTGTTGCCGGCGCTGATCCCGATGTGGCACTTGGCACCGTCCGAAATCGGCGCGCTGATCTCGATCGGGTATTTGGGCCAGGCCGCCGGCGGACTCATGTCCGGTTGGTTCGCGGACAGATATGGCCGCGTACCGGTCATGGTCGGAAACATCATTCTCTTTAGCCTGATGAGCTTCGCGTGCGCGGCGGCAAATGATTATTGGACCTTGT
>JASHVN010000132.1 GCA_030044555.1 Xanthobacteraceae bacterium
GCTACAACCGCCAGCTCGACGACCGTCGTCAATTCCATCAACTACATCAATACTGGCGTGATCTTGCATGTGCTGCCGCGCGTTAATGCCAACGGCGCGGTAATCCTCAACGTTGAGCAGGAGGTGAGCGGGGTGGAGAACAATTCGTCCGCCCAGTCTTTGACGCCGACCGTGTCGCAGCGCCAGGTCAAGAGCGCGATTGCAGTGGCCAGCGGTCAAACGGTGCTGCTCGGCGGCCTCATTACCGAAACCCAGCAACGCACCCGAAACGGCATACCAGTACTAGAGGAACTGCCTGGCGGAATTGGCAATCTGTTTTCGACCAACGATCGGTCGACGCAGCGGACCGAGATCATCATTTTTATTCAGCCGGAGATCATTCGTAACGGCGTTGACGCTGCAAAAGTCGCCGAGGAATTAAGGGCGAAATTGCGTGGTTCGTCCGATGCCGCTTTCCAGCCGGGGCCCTCGCTGTACCACAATCCCGAATTTGTCCAGTGAGCGCTCAACGCAGGCCACGACCCGAATGACCGGCGCAATCTCACGGATACACCACTGGCTTCCGACATATGCGAGCTGGGGAGCAGCCGGGTTATGCGCGGCGGCCGCCAGCGTCATCGCCGCGCCCGGCCTTCGCGGCGTATTCGGTGCCGCATTGGCGATCACCATGACGACCATCGCGGCAATCGATCGCCGGTGGTTCCTGATTCCCGATAGGCTCGTTCTGGTCGGGTTGACCTTGGGCCTTTTGAGCCTGGTGACCGGTGAAATGATGCAGCTGCCAGCCGCGCTGTTTTATTCGGCCATGCGAGGCTCCCTGATAGCGTCTTTATTCTTTGCGCTGCGGGAAGCATACCGCCGCCTGCGCGGGCGCGAAGGTATCGGGCTTGGCGACGTCAAACTTGCGGGCGTTGCCGGGGTTTGGCTGAATTGGATAGGTCTCGCCGTTGCGGTCGATGTGGCCGCGTTGTCGGCGCTGGCGGTGGTTCTGGCGCGAGCGGTGCGCGGCCGTCCCATCACCGCGACCACGGCCATACCCTTCGGACTTTTCCTCGCTCCTTCTATCTGGGTCGCGTGGTTATTGGAGGTGCTGGGTGCGCACTTTGCTGGGTGAGCGGCGGCCCATCAAACACCTATTCCGGGCCGGGGCGGTCACGACCTGGATTGCGAGCATCACTGGAGCCTGCCTGTGACGAAGATCGTGCGGAGCATCGTCGCCTTAGTCGTTGTCTTTGCCGGCACCAGCGCCTGGGCCGCAGATGCGCAAACGGTGTCAGCTGCGGCGTGGCGCGGACCGTTCGTGCCGGCGCCCTATGCCTTGGCCGCGACCGTCATTCGCTTGGCCGAGAAGGGCAATGTGAAAGCCGAAGCTCGGCTCGGGTGGATGTATGCGACCGGCCGCGGCGTGCCGCAGGACTACGCCAAGGCGGCAAAATGGTACTATTGCGCCGCCATCCAGGGCCATGGCTGGGCGCAATTCGAGCTCGGCATGCTGTACAATAAAGGCCAGGGCGTGCCGCGCGACTACGTTCTATCGTATATGTGGCTGAATCTTTCAGCCTCTCAGGCCGTTGGCGACGACCGAGACTTCAAAGCACGGATGCGCGATGCAGTGGCCTCGAAATTGACACCCGCCCAAGTCGCCGAAGCCCAACACATGGCGCTTACTTGGTACAAAGTGCATTAATCCGCCCCGGGCTCACGATGTCGCGATCACGATTAGGCCAGCCAAACAGACAATAAGAGTCACGTAGAAAACCAAGCGCCCGCCAAAGCGGTCCGTAAGCCGGCGGAAAATGAGTGCGCCGACGACGGCGCTGGCAACGTATGCCGAAGCAGCACTGCCGATTTGCCCGGCAGAAAGACCGAGCGTTTCTCGATCGCGCAGCACTGGCGCAATGCCACCGGCGATCGGCACCCTACGGATCGGCTATATGCTGCCGGCCGCGTAAACGACGAGCAGACGTCGATTGTCGAGATCAACGCGTAGCGGGCGTCGGGCAATACCTCGGTTACACGACCCTCGAATTACAACAATTCTTCCTTGGGCAACTTATAGCCCCTCTAAATCATCAGCCCAATGCTGCGCGCGCGGAGCGCGGTCGCCCTTCGGCCGGACTTTGCTGCCAATAAAGGCAACAGAATCGATACCACGCGGCGACCCGTTCGGCTGGCCATGGTTTAGTTGGCTATGGTTTGGCTGGCTGTGCCGAGTTTGCTTACGTTCCGGACCGCGGCGGCGCTTGCCGCGCCGCTGCTTGGCGTTGCCGGCGGGCTTGGTGGAAGGCGCAGCAGCAAGGGGAGGCTTCGCCCGCCGCTGATCGGCGCGTCTATCGCTCGCCGGAATAGTCATTCGGATAAGCTTCTCGATATCGCGCAGGAAAGCCACCTCCTCGCCATCGCACAGCGAGATCGCGACGCCTTCCGCCCCTGCGCGCGCGGTACGGCCGATACGATGCACGTAGGTTTCGGGCACGTTCGGCAGATCGAAATTCACGACGTGACTGATACCATCGACATCGATGCCGCGGGCCGCGATATCCGTGGCAACGAGGGTTTTGATTTCGCCCTTGCGAAAGGCCGCAAGCGCGCGTTCGCGCTGGTTTTGCGATTTGTTGCCGTGAATGGCTTCCGCGCCGATGCCGGCCCGAGTCAAGCCACGCACCACCTTGTCGGCGCCGTGTTTGGTCCTTGTGAAGATCAGGACACGATCAATCGTTTCCCGCCGCAACACGTCCATCAGGGCCGCGAGCTTAGCGGGCCGATCGACAAGAATGACGCGCTGCTCGACTCGTTCAGCCGTCGATGCGACCGGCGTGACTGCGACCTTGACCGGATCGTGCAACATGTGTGCGGCGAGGTCGGCGATGGCGCGAGGCATGGTAGCGGAAAACATCAGCGTCTGCCGCTGGACCGGAAGCTTGGCGACAATTTTGCGGATGTCATGGATAAAGCCCATGTCGAGCATACGGTCGGCCTCGTCGAGAACAAGACATTCGACCTCGCTCAGGCGAAGCGCATTACTCTTGACGAGATCAAGCAATCGGCCCGGCGTGGCAACAAGAACATCTGTGCCGTTGAGCAGCGCGCGAACCTGAGCGCCCATCGAGACGCCGCCGATCGCCAGCGCTGTTCTGACGCGAAGGTGACGGCCGTAGGTGCGGAAGCTGTCGAGGATTTGGCCGGACAACTCGCGCGTCGGGCTGAGCACCAGGATTCGGCAGCTCTTGCGCGCCGGCGGACGCGGGTTGGCGGCGAGACGGTGCAGAACAGGCAGCGCGAAAGCGGCGGTTTTGCCGGTGCCGGTTTGCGCAATTCCGATCACGTCGCGGCCCGACATAACAGCCGGAATGGTCTGCGCCTGGATCGGAGTTGGGGTGTGGTACTTTTCCTCGGCCAGCGCGCGTGTGATCGCGTCGCCAAGTCCGAAGTCTTGAAAAGAGGTCAATGAAGAAACCTTTTTGCGTATGCGCTTGTACAGCCGCCGGGCGATGCGCGGCGGCCTGCACTGCGGGTGAAACAAGACACCCCGCGCGATCTGGGCTGTCGGTGATAATGGGAGAAGCGAGCTAGAAGCCGTCTGACGGATCCCGTACACGCGGCTCGCTGCCGGCCGATTCGGCCGCAAACGTCAGATATGGGCCGTCGATGTGTTCGTTTCAAGGCAGACGAACAGTTAACCATCGTGCGCCGTGTCGGCCGCCGCTTTGGCCAATCGAAGAGCCCTTAATCATTTCGCTTCACGGCTACTTTTTTCGAGCGCCCGCACGACGAATGCTTTTTATAGGCAGCGGCAGGCGTCCTGATTTCTCGGCGATTTCTCGATCCTGCTCGATGATGAAACCCCGCGCGGGTTCGTCTTTAGCTGGACCGCCGAGCAATTCGGCCGGCACGCGCCTGTTGGAGCGTTGTGAGCCATCCTCGTAAATCACGTCGAAAAAGACGAATTCGTTCTTGGGCCTGGTGCCAGGTTTCTTCGCCATGTCCGTTGTCCTTCCGCAAAGGAAACGCCAGCGCCTTCGCGCTGGCGCCACATTCGGAACGACCCGTTAAGCTGCCTGCAGGTTAGCCGCAGCGGACTTGCCACTGCGCCGATCGGCCTGCACATCGAACGAAAGTCTCTGCCCCTCGTTGAGACTATGCATCCCGGCGCGCTCGACCGCTGAGATGTGAACGAACACATCGGGGTCGCCATTGTCCTGAACGATAAAGCCATACCCCTTTTGGGCATTGAAGAATTTAACGGTACCTGTAGCCATCAATAGCTTCCTTTAGACGCGCAAAGGCGTCATTACACCCATACAAACGATTTCGCATGGGCTATCATATCCGGGATTTTGGGTGTCTTGGGGGCTGTTAAGCCAAAACTGCAAGGGTCAGGCCCAATCACGAATAAGGCCTATGTAGCGAAGCTACGCTCACATTACAATCATCGTTTGCGCATTAATCCAATTGCTGAACTCGGTCCGCACTCATGCGGGACGGCCACGAACAGGACCTTCCCACCCTACTTTCACTTTTCGGAGAACCAACCAACCGGCTTGGCTTGGCGTGGCGTGGCGTGAGGCGCCAGTGTCTTTATAGATTCTAGTGTCTTTATAGATTGTCTTGGCGGCAACGAATATGCCAACCACATTTCGAACTTGAAATTCGGAAGGTGCGCTTCCGCGAAGATCGGCACGCCAGGCATTGCGCTTTCCTTTCGCTGCTTTGGCCGCCGTGCACCGATTGACCGCTTCGGCAAAGCATGTGATCAATCCATCAGAATGGATGATGTCCGCATAAGATGCGCGCACCATACGACGCATCTTCGACCACCGCGCGCTTTGACCAAAGATAATCCTTAGGAACGCCCAGAGTGAACAAGCTACGATTGACTTTCGCTTGCGGTCCCTACGATAGGACGCAGGCGCTCCGCGACGGATCGATCCAAGTCGACGGCGTAGATCTCATTTACTTGAATATGCAGCCGGCTGAGATTTTCTGGCGGCAGTTGCAGTTTCAGGAATTTGACGCTTCTGAGATGTCGCTGTCGAACTATGCTTCGCTGGTGTCCGGCGGGAATTCGCCATTCATTGCGATCCCGGTATTTCCGTCGCGCGTCTTCCGTCATGGCTATTTCTTCGTCAATACGAGCAAGGGCATTACCAAAGGCGCCGACCTCAAAGGCAGGCGCGGCGGCGTGCCAGAATATTCGATGACCGCCGCGGTTTATATGCGCGGCTTGATGCAGCATGAGTTCGGCGTCACGCCGTCTGACGTCGACTGGGTGCAGGGCCGCCATGACCGGCTCGGCCGCAAGCTGCCACCCGACATCAAGCTCGCCCAGGCGCCGACCGGCGTGGAATTGGGCGACCTGCTGGAACGCGGCGAGATCGATTTCATGATGACGGCGAACAATCCGCTCTCGTTCCGCCGCGGCGCGAAGAACGTTGCGCGGCTGTTTCCGAACTACGCCGAAATGGAAAAGGATTACTACAAACGTACCAAGATCTATCCGATCATGCACACCGTGGTAATCAAGCGGGAGATTTACGAGCGTGATCCGTGGGTCGCCGCGAACCTTTATCAGGCGCTCTGCAAAGCCAAGGAGCGCTGCTACCAGCTTCTTCTCGAGACCGGTGCGCCCAAAGCTTCATTCGCCTGGCTGCAGCCGCTGATCGAGGAAGAGAAACGCGTCATCGGCGAGGATTGGTACCCATACGGCATCGCGCCAAACCGCGAAACGATTGAGGCATTGCTGCAATATACTCATGAGCAGGGGCTGACTGACCGCCGTGTGAAACTGGATGAGCTCTTTGCCCCGGCCACGATGCGCGATATTCCACTGAGCGAGGGCCAGCACGTCTGACCGAAGACCCGCGAATACATAGAATACGCAGCTTCCCAGCGAACCGGTAATCCAATCGCCGGTGAGCTGAGCCCTTTGTCTCATCCAGAGATGAGGAGAGTCCTGGCTTCATTTGAGCCTAGTTGGCCCGGTGGTGCAACGGGACGGGGCGCGGAGCCCTCCATGTAGCGCAGCGTCCCGTCCCGTTGCATGGCGGGAGCGCTGAGTTTGGCAAAGGCTGCCGGCGGCAAGTTGCCGAGCGCGCTTTGCGGTCTGACGGTGTTGTAGTCGTCCTTCCAAGTCGCCAGAGCCTCTTGGGCGTGGCTGAGCGAAGCGAACAGTATCTCGTTGAGCCGACTCCTCGCGCAGGTGTCCATTAAAACTCTCAACGAAGGCATTCTGCTGCGGCTTGCCGGGCGCGATGTAGTGCCATTCGACCCGCGTGTCTTGCAACCAGTGCAGGATCGCCGTGCCGATGAACTCGGTACCGTTGTCGGAGACGCACATCGCGGGACGGCCGCGCGAGACGATCAAGGCATCAAGCTCGCGCACGACCCGCAAGGCGCGTAATGTCTCGGCCAGTATTTTCGTCAACTATAACGAACGTCATCCAGCGTCGCCGCGGGTGCGATTTTCGTCGGCGCCAGAAGCACTGTCTTTTCAAGGCCGAACGATATCCGGCGGAAACCTTTTCAAAGGACCGCCCCTCGCCTTGGTGAACTCAATCGGCGCAGCAAGCGACAAACGAGGGCGCACAACAACCCGCTCTCGGCGTCAATTACGTGGCAGACGAAAATTCCGATGCGTACCTTCCGTTGCACGAACTGCCGACACACCAAGTCCTACCAAAAATAGGGACCAAGACGAGACCAAGCCCCCCGAGGATCCCGCTATGCCCACCGGCCGCAAAGTCCTGTCGATTTTCGCTTCCATCGGTATTGCCGGCTTTGCGATCGGCGGTCTGGCGAGGTTCGCCGGAGAGGTCCTGCAGATCTATCATCTCGCTTGGCCGTGGCTCGCCCCACTTCGGATGAGCGGATTAGGGGCCGGAGCGATCGGTTGGATGGGCGTAGTGTTTGCAATTCCGGACAAGCCGTTGGGATGGCGGAACTGGAAGTTGCCGACGGCGCGAAGCATGCTTCCTCTCGCGCTGCTTGCCGGTGCTATTGCAGTGGGAATAGTGTGGAAGCGCGTCTCGCCTTCCATCCCGTCCGAGCTGTTCTTTAAACTGATATCTGACTCCGACTTTTATTGGGCTTTGCTCCTCTGGTGGCATTGGTGCGAGGCTGATCAGTTGCGGGCAATGACCGAATCACGAGCAGGAGAAGAAAAACCAAGCCAGCCTCGAAGTTTGTTAAACCGTGGGCGTAGCATTGGTTGAGGGCCGCGAAGCACGCCATGCGCACCCGACAGCTCTTGTTCTATTTGCTTCTCGCAGTTCCGGAAATTTTCTTCATCTCGCCGCCGAACGGTGCGCACGCGGTCCCCGCAAGTTTCATGTTCCGCGGCGGCTTTACGACGCCGAACGGCCTTTGCCTCAACGCTGCGGGCACTCAGCTCGACCTAGCGCCGTGCAACGGCGGCTTGGCGGAAGCATTCTCGATCAGCGGTGACAGCAGGCTGATGGGGTCCGGCGGATCGTGCGTTGACATCACCGATGCGAACGCCGGGACCATTGGTCTTACACCGTGCAACGACGCGTCGTCGCAACGCTGGGCCCTACGCGGACAGCATCTCGTCGGCGCCGGCTACCGTTGCCTCGTCACCGGAAGCAATTCGCCTCAGCCGGGCTCGAATGTGCACGCCGGTGCGTGCGACCACGGCTCGGACATATGGACGCCGGTCAATGTCGCGACAACACTCGTGACCATAGGTGGCAATTGCCTCGCGGTCGCCAATGGCGGCACCACCCTCGCAACAGCCGTGTGCAACGATTCGATCACGGAGCATTTCCACTTCACCGGGCAGGGCGCGATCGTCGGCGCGGGCAATTGGTGTTTACAGGCGGGCAGGACCGGCAGCGCCGAACTGGCGAATTGCAGCGGCAGCGACGCGCAGCGTTGGACGCTCGATGGCCGCGCGCTGCGCAACCGGCTCAGTCTTTGCCTCGACGTTGCCAACGGCCGGCCGCTGCCCGACACGCCCGTGCGCGCCGCAACCTGCGAAGACACGCAAGGCCAGCAATGGTTCACCCCGGCATTCTACAGCGAGGGCATGGCGACGCTGCTCGTCGTTACCGACGAAAAGATGAAACCGGCTGCTATGCCGCTGATCGTCCATAAGAATGCCAACGGAATGCCGACCGCGCTCGCCACCGTCGAGGAGTTCGCCGCGCAATTCCTGCATTGTCAGCCCGATTGTCCGCCCGGCGCCGATCTCGCCAGCGCGGTCAAGCACGGCATCGATTATTTCTATCGTTATCGCGGCACCAAATACGTGTTTCTCGCCGGCGATAGCAGCGATGTGCCGGTGCGCTACGCGACCCATCACGACAGCCCGGTCGACACGCCAGCCAAGCACACGATCAGCTACCGCGCCACTGATCTCTACTTCGCCAATCTGTACCATCACCGCGGCCGTTCGGATCTCGCCGGCAGCTTTTCCAGCTGGGACGCCAATCACGACGGCAAATTCAACGAATCGCGATGGCTGGTCTCGGCCTACGACTTCAATCCCGACGATGTCGACGGCTATCCCGATGTGGCGGTCGGACGCCTCGATGTGAGCAAGCCGGGCGATCTGGCCAAATACGTGCAGAAGGTGATCGCCTACGAGACCGTCCGTATGAACGCGGACAGATCGTCTTTCTTCGCCGACGAACTCTATGGCGGCGCCGACCGATACGACAAGCAGATCGCAGAGCATCTCGTCACCCACGGTCGAACGACCTTCACCATGATCGAGCATAAACCGCAGCGGAGGTTGCCGCCTGGCTGGCAATCCGGCGGCGGCGCCGACGTGCAGCGGGCGGCAGCGGATTCACTCTTTATGGTCTATGTCGGTCACGGCGGCCGGACGCAGTGGGGACACGACAGCGCGGTGGTTTCGCTGGGCGTGATCGCAGGGATGTCGCAGAGCAACCTGCCGATCGTCTTCGGCATCGGCTGCGAGACTGGAGCCTACACGCCCGATTATCGAGAATTCAGCGCGGTGGCTCCGGATACGCCGCCCCCGCCGCCGCAACCGTTCAACGCCTTCTCCAACTGGTGGCTTGCCCATGCCGGCTGGGTAGACGGACGCAGCGGCGGCGCCATCGCCTATGCGGGCGAGCCGCTGGTGATGCCGGATAAACTCGGGACGGAACTTGTTGCTGATTTCATGGAGCGCTATTCGGCGGGCGAGAGAACATTGGGCGACGCATGGCGTGCCGCTCAACAAATGTATTGGCACGCACACCTGAACACGAGGAAATCCAAAGATAATTCCTGGCCATTTGCCGAGCCGCGCATCTACCTCGGCATCATGACGCTGTTCGGCGACCCATCGCTCCGGCTGCAGCGCGATGGCGCCCCCGTTCGTTGAAGCACCGCACGGTGCGGGCGGTTTGAGCCAGGTACACGGTTATCCGGATCGAGGCGCCACCGTCAGCGGAGGAGGAAGCCGTCGAGTGCGACAATTGCGGCGTGCCCTTCCAGGCTCGCGACGGCAGATTTGCTTTGAAGTATTTTCTCGTTTGGCCGACGTCGGGCCGCAACCGCCGGCGCCGTTAAGACGCCCGGGCCGTATGGAAGGTCGCGATCTCAAGCGCTCGGCTTCATCCGCGAGTACACGCCAGCCGCGCATCAGCTCCAAATAAGCGTGCCTGATAGTCAAATCCTCGGCGTACTGCGCCGCCGTATAACACTCCGCGGTGCGAGCGCGAAATACATCAGGATGTAACACCATGATGTCGCTTTGCGTTGTTGCATCATGCGCAACGACGAAGGTCGATCTTTTGTTCCCGACGCGCTGTCGGCTCGGCGCGGAGAGGAAGTGCTAGAGGCTTTTGATTGAGGCCGGAAAATAAGAAGAGCCCACTTTGGGCGAGCCTGGCTATTGTCGTTAACGGAAATTCATTGGAACGGGGGTGGCGATGTGCGTTATAGTGGACAGCCTTTTCCCCAAAAGGCGCGGTCCCGATCGCCACCCCCATCCCCCGACACCCCCGGCGGTCGGGACCAACCTTATTGAATCGCCCAGCTATCAATACCGAAGGCTCGACGCGAGAGAAGGCTTTTTCCAGTCAAAATTGAGACGCCGAAGAGAATTGTGCGCGGTGTGATAATTAGATCACTGAGTGAACCATGCTGGAGCGAAATGCGGGGATCAGGAAAGCGCGAGCAGAAGACTCGACAGGACAAGGCCGAGAAAAAGAGTCGACCAGTCCCCGACGTTGAGGCCGAAGAGGCGAACTGGCGCAGTTCTGAGCCTCATTATCGCGTTCCTGAAAGCGAGCGGCATCCCTTCGTTTCGTGTCATCTTGGCCTCCATCTTTGAGCATGGGCCATATCTGCGTATGGAGAAGTGACTTTTTCCGGCTTGAATTGTGATGCGACTTAGAATCCGAACCGGTGTTGCAATTGGATCACTCCACCTCGCGAATTTTGCTCGACGGAGAGGAATTGCTGGAGGGAGTGGAATCGCATGCCCGCGACCACACGACCGCAAATGCGGCCGGATCGCGCAAGCGGCCAAAGTACTCGATTGAGAGTTGTGAGCGGGCTGCCGAGGAAAAGGCCGAAGCAGCGCTCAGATCATCAGCGTGGAACTTTTAGATTTTCCGCTGATGTCTTTCCCTTGTTCGCGACTTCCTCGTATTCGACGATCTGACCCTCGTTAAGAGAGCTGAGACCAGCTCTTTCTACAGCTGAGATATGGACGAAAACATCTTTTCCGCCGCTCTGTGGCTGGATAAATCCATAGCCTTTCTGGGAATTGAACCACTTGACGGTGCCGCGTGCCATTGTCGCCTCCACTAACGATTTTCCACGTTAGCTTTGGAGACGCCAGATGGCAACTCCGGGAAACTTGAAAAGATGGATTGACCGGCGCTGACGTAGTCCAATGTGCCGCTTGCGGACGCCGTTTCGGGCCCCCGAAAGAACACAAGGTGTGGCGGGGCTAGCGCACGGGGATCTAATCGTTATACGCGGCTGTCGAGCGACAACCCCATACTGAAGGCCTTTTGCCGCGTCGCACCCTCAGTACGCTTCAACTTTTTGGCAATCTTTCCTGCGGGCGTTTTCTTCCTCGCAAGGGACTTCAGCTCGCGAATATCAGCCGTACCCCAGGCGCGTCTTTTTGCTTTCTTAGCCATGTAGTCTCCTCCGACTCTAAAAGGAATTGGCTTATAAACCTGGGCGGTTTCAAAAGAAAGGCCTCAGAACTCCTCGATAAAGCGGTTGCGGTGAAGCTGTTGCTGTTCGGCGGAGAACGTCATATGAGGGCCGATGTAGCACAGGGAGAACAATGCGTGGCGAAAGCGGCGAGAGCGGTGAAAGTGGCGAAGGCGACGAAGGCTAAGCGTGGGGAAGCGCAGCACACTTGGAAGGTGACGCGCAGGAACAACGAATCAGTGAACGTCACAGCCGGAACCCTGACTGTGCAGGATGGAGACTTGGTATTTTTGACGAACGACGTAGCGGTCCGAGTGATGGCAGCGGACACCTATTCGGATGTGGAGTTGGTGGGCCTTGCGAATGCCTAGCGCGGCAACTTCCGAATGTTCTCGAAGTCAGAAGCGATGACGCAATAAGCGCCGACTATCGTGCTGAGGCTGGGGCTATTCACGTACGCTGACCATTCAATCGGTGTCATTGCGGGAACTGAGAAACACAGCGCACGATCAATGTTGCGACGCATGCAGAATCTTGCGCAGTGCATCAATGACAGCTGTTCCCCATTTCCAGGGAGGTTCCACCTCGAAGCGGAGAGCGATCACCACGAAATTGCCATTGCGACATGCTGTGATACGAGGACAAAAGAAACATCAGGGAGAACGTCCATGCAGGCACCACTAAACCAACAAGCACACCCTGAGCAGCAAACAACAGACCAGCTTGTCACGCGGATTCGCAAACTCCGTTGGTTAGGGATGGACCGCGAAGCGGAAACCCTGGCGGAGGAATTGGCGCGACGCCATGCCGGAGACGCGGAAACCGTCATCGTGCACTCCCGCGAGACTGATTAAACCTGAGGACGCGGTCGTAGATACGAACGTCGTCGAGGAGGCTGTTCAGTTTGCTGCGCTGCACTTTAGTCGTTAATCGCACTTGGCGGACATTGGGTCGGCTGTGCCGAATGTCCACTTTTACCTCCAAAAACGGACATCAAACGGACGTTGTCTAATGCCCGCTAAGTGCCCGCTAACAGACATTCGGCAGCACACAGCAGAAAGGCCGCCTAGCGGCAGCCCTTTCCCATCCTTTGATGGTTTGTTTGTTCAGGCAGCAATCGGTTGCGCCTTCCGCCCCCTGCGCCAGCCGAGTAGACTTAAGCCGGCGAGTCCGGTGGCGAAAGAGGAAGAGCGGCGGGAACTGGAGTTACTACGTCCGAGAGAAACACCCCTGATCCGGACGTGAAGCTCACGCCTTCCGGCAGCGTCATACTAAGCTGTGGCGGACCGCCAGCGGAGCCACCGCCGCCGGCAGTTTGGGCGCTGAGACTCGCCCAGATAGGTATGTCCGTGGCTGAAGTATAGAGAGGTCTTCGGTGATGCTCAGCGTAAGCGCCCCTACCACCGTGTAGCCGAAGCCTACGCAACTGAACGTTCCCGATGCAATGCAGCCGGTTATCTCAGTTCCGTTGAGCGCGAACCCGTCACTCAACGTTGCATTACCGGAAACCGCACCCGCACCTACAGTGAGTTTCAGGGTTACGGGAATAGTTGATGGCCCGGAATATCCCTGCGGAACGGAAAAGCTAGGCGTATCCCAAAGCTGGGGCGCCCGACGTCCCGTTGATTGTCGCAATATCCAAACTTCCGGTTGAAAGGCTCACGGAAGAGATCAGCGAACTCCTTGACGGTGAGCGCCAAGCTCGCCGCCTCGCTGATCTTGAACAATTTTTGGTGGCTCGCCCGGGGCGCCGCGTCCGACTGAAGTTTGTGCGACGAGGCCCCCTGAACAGCTCAACTCACATTACGCCCTGGCGCGCCTCATTCGGCATCGGTGGGTTCGCGCACAGTAAACAGGTCAATGGCATCGTGCTTGAAAGTGGTACAAAATGGCAATACGCGG
>JASHVN010000133.1 GCA_030044555.1 Xanthobacteraceae bacterium
ATGACCATGACCGACGCCCTCGTCGACACGGCCCTCGGCGAGAGGGCATCTGTCGGCCTCGTGCTGAACACCTCAAAGCCGCCCCGCATTGCGGACCGCGCCGCCCGTACCACGCTCGGCACTGTCTCCAATATTTTTCGCTTGATCGCCGAAGGCCTCGAAGGCGCATCGGCGGCTCGTGCGCGCTATCCGCTCGCCGACTGACCGCTAAGGCGGCAGCAAATCTTCGTCGCGATAAGCGAGCGCCGGGCCGATACGTGACAATGATGTGGCGTAGACGACCCTCTTATGGGGTGCGCTGCAGCTACAACGCACGCAATCGCCGCCGCACGCTTACGGATCGAGTTCGGTGTCCCAGTAGAGATAGTCGAGCCAGCTGTCGTGCAAGTAATTGGGCGGAAACAGCCGCCCATTGCGATGCAGATGCTGCACGGTCGGCTGGAACGGTTTCTGCGCCGGCCACATATTGGACTCGGACGAGGTCAAGTTGCCCTTGCGCAGATTGCACGGCGAGCAGGCGGCGACCACGTTGTCCCAGGTCGTATGGCCGCCGCGTGAGCGCGGCAGCAGGTGATCGAACGTGAGGTCGTCGCGCGCGCCGCAATATTGGCAGCTGAAGCGGTCGCGCAGAAAGACATTGAAGCGGGTGAAGGCGGGATGGGTGGTCGGCTTTACGAAAGTTTTGAGCGACACCACGCTCGGCAGTTTCATTTCCAGGCTGGGGCTGTGCACCGCCCGATCGTAATTGGCGACGATGTTCACCCGATCCAGGAAGACCGCTTTGATCGCATCCTGCCACGACCAAAGCGACAGCGGGTAGTAACTCAGCGGACGGAAGTCCGCGTTCAGCACCAGCGCAGGAAAGCCCGATGGCGATATCGGCTGTGTCCCTGCAGGCGATACATGAACATTCAAGGCGGCATTCCTCGTCACGACTCAGTTTGCCGCAGCGCGGCTTTCGCCGCTAGTTTATAGGGAGAGGTGACAGGATTGTGAAGCCTGCTCCGGGGGTTAGACGACAGCGGCGGCCCGTGAGGCTTTGCCGCGGCGAGAACCGGGCGCAATCGTGACGCGCTACTTTTGTCCGGCGAGGCGCGGCGGGTGTAGGACGAGCGTGGCGTTTCGCGCACCCGTAGCGAACGAGGGTGCCGATCCGGTGCCTGCGCGGGATGGCCGATCGGGAATGATATCAATCGTTTCTTCCTGGCGCGGCCAGGGCAAAGACAGCAACAGCTTGCAGCGCAAGCCGCCCGGCGCAAAGGTCATCTCCACCGCGCCGTCGAACTGGCGCAGCCCTTTGCGCAGCAGCGTAGTGCCAAAACCCTCGCGCTGCGCGGCGGCAGGCGCCGGACCGCCGCTCTCGACCCAATCGAATTTGACCCGATCATGGTGCTGCATCCACGATAGCGTGACGCGGCCGCCAGGCGCCGAAAGCGCTCCATGCTTGGCCGCATTGGTGGTCAGTTCGTGGAAGATCAGCGCCAGCACGGTTGCGATTTCCGACGGACATTCGAAGTCTTCGCCTTCGAGCGCAAACTGCGCCGGATCATAAGGTGCGAACTCGCCGGCGAGGATCTCTTTGAGGAATGCGCCGCGCCATTCCGATTTGATCAAAAGATCGTTGGTCGCAGCCAGCGCGGCGATGCGGTTGTTCAACTTGCCGAGCGTCGCGGGCTCTCCGCGCAAGGTCTGACCGGCCACGGCTTGCACGATCGCCAGCATGTTCTTGATCCGATGCGCCAGTTCGTGATTGAGCAATTGCCGGCGGTCCTGCTCGTCGCGCAGTCGAGATAACAGATCGCGGTAGCTCTTCGCCGCCAAGATGATGATTGCGGATGAGACGGCAAAGAGCAGCGCGCTCACCATCTGGTCCCAATCGAACACGTGCGATTTCCAATCGGGCGGAACAAACAGCCAAAAGCCGGCGATCGCTCCGGACGTCGCCGCAAGAATGCCGGCCGGCACGCCGCCGACCAGAGCCGCCACCAACGTCGCCGAATAATAGGACGAGAACGCGTTGCTGGCGGCGGCGTTGGCGGCGCCGCCGAACGCGCTGTGAATATCGAGCTCGCCGAGCGCGCTGCGGACAAGCGTGGCAACGCCAACGCAGATCAGTGCGAACAGCAGCGACGACAATGAGCCCGGTTGCAGGCCGCCGCGCCAAAGCTCGCGCCAGGAGGCAAACGCCAGCTTCACCATCGTGTTTTCCCAAAACTGCCGCTACGGCGGCGCGGTACGCTCAACTGATATTTCCAAACGGACAAACAGGTCCAGATCTGCCAAGCCCCAATCTGCGCGCGTGACGTGATCGTTTTTTCACGGCGGATTGTGGGACGGCGATTCATCCGAGCTTCACATTCGCGCGACCCGCACGGGTGACCGTGTGAGAGCGGCAATGTCCTGCGGCATTGGAACCGCGGAGTCGTGAACCAAAATGCCGCAGCGGCATTAACGCCTCAGCCGTTCTCCCTCGCGGGCGAGCGAACCATCGATATTTGTTATCGCAGGCGGAGTTGCGCGGAACGTGTTGCGCGAGCGATGCCGCGCAACGCATGTCTTAAGCCATGTCTCACGTGAATTAGTCATGTCATACGTGAATTTCGCCGCCATCATCGATTTTTGCATCCGCCGCGCCTGGCTTGTCATTCTGGCGAGCGCGCTGGTTCTTGTTGGCTCGACCGTCTACGTGGCGCGGCATTTTGCCGTCAACACCAACGTCAGCAATTTGCTCTCGCCGAACCTGCCGTGGCGTCAGCGCGAATTGGCCTACCAGGCGGCATTCCCGCAGCAGGCGACGTCAATCCTCGCGGTCGTCAGTGCGCCCTCGCCGGAATTCGCCGGCGCCGCCGCTAATGTGTTGGTTGAACGGCTGGCGCCGCAGACCGCGCACTTTCATTCCGTCACGGCCGCGCAAGGCGGCGCCTTCTTTGCGCGCAACGGCCTCCTCTATTTGCCGCCGGACCAACTCGCCGAGCGGATGAGCAAATTGAGCCATGCCGTGCCGCTTATTCGCACGCTGGCGTCAGATCAATCGCTGCGCGGTCTGGCGCAGGTGCTGTCCGAGAGCCTTGAGGGCGTTGCGGCGGGCCGCATCAGCCTCGACGCGATGGCGCAACCGCTCAACACCGTCGCCGATACGCTCGACAACGTGCTCGCCGGGCGCAAGGCGGCGTTCTCCTGGCAGGTGCTGGTGAACGGGACGCCGGCGGCGTTTCAAGATTTGAACCAGCTCATCGCCATCTATCCGGTGCTCGATTTCGGCGCGCTGCAGCCCGGCCATGCGGCCGCGGAAGCCGTGCGCAAGACCGCCGCCGACGCCCATCTGAATTCGACTTACGGCGCCACCGTGCGTCTCACCGGCTCGATTCCGCTGGCCGATGCGCAATTGGCCACGCTGCAGCAGGGACTGTGGCTCAACAGCCTTATCACCGCGGCGATCGTCCTCATCGTGTTGTATTTGGCGTTGCAATCGGTGCGCATCGTGGGCGCCGTCATCGTCACGATTTTCGTTGGGCTGGTGGCGACCGCGGCGCTCGGTCTGCTTCTGGTCGGCGCGTTCAATCCCATCTCGGTGGCGTTTGCCATGCTGTTTGTTGGTCTGGGCGCCGACTTCGCCATTCAATTCAGCGTCCGCTATCGCGCGCAGCGCCACGAACTGCATGAGCTCAAGCCGGCGCTGATCGACGGGGCGCGCTATGTCGGCCCGCCCTTGACGCTGGCGGCGCTGGCCGCCGCCGCTGGATTTCTGTCTTTCGTGCCGACGGATTATCGCGGCGTCGCCGAACTCGGCCTGATCGCCGGGGTCGGCATGATCGTCGCCTATGTGGCCAGTTTCACGCTGCTGCCGGTGCTGCTGTCCCTGTTTCGGGCGCCGCCCGAGCCGCGGCCCATGGGGTATAGCGCCATGGCAGGCGCTGACCGCTTCATGCATCGGCATCGCACGGCAATCGTCGCGGCCACGTCGTTCGTCGCGATTGCCGCGCTGCCGTCGCTCGCTTGGCTGCAGTTCAATTTCGATCCTAACAGTCTGCAAGTTCCCGATGTCGAAGCAGTGACGACGCTGCAGCAGTTGAGCGGCGACCCGCGGGTGGCGTTCAACAGCGCCGACCTGCTGGCGCCGGCTAACGACGCCGCCGCGGCCGCCAAGCGCCTCTCGGGGTTGCCCGAAGTCGCCAGCACCAGGAATATCGACAGCTTCATCCCGTCCGACCAACCGCAGAAGCTGGCGATTATCCGTCAGACCGCGGCCGCGCTCGATCCGGCCCTGCAGGCGAGGCCGGCCGCCGCGCCGAACGATGGCGACGACGTCGCGGCGCTCAAAGCCGACGCGAAGGCGCTGCAAAACGTCGCCGGCGAAAGGAGCGGGCCTGGCGCCGATGCCGCCAAGCGGCTGGCCAAAGACCTCGACGCGCTGGCCAATGGCAGCCCGCAGCTGCGCCAGCGGGCGCAGGCGGTGTTCATCCCGCCGCTGCAGATTAGTCTCCGCCAACTCGCCGCATCGCTGCATCCGCAAACGGTGACGCGCGCCGATCTTCCCGGCGATCTGGTGCGGCAGTGGGTGGCGCCGAACGGGATGATGCGCACCGAGGTCCTGCCGAAGGGCAACACCAACGATACCGCGACGATGCGCCGCTTTGCGCAGGCAGTGCTTTCTGTCGAACCGAACGCGACCGGCCAGGCGATCGAGATCTATGAATGGGGAAACACGGTCACGGCTGCCTTCATCAAGGCCGGCGTGCTGGCGATCTGCTCGATCGCGATTTTGCTGTTCCTGGTGCTGCGGCGCATCGGCGATGTCTTGTTGACACTGATCCCGCTCCTGGTGGCGGCGGCGGCGACCCTGGAAATCTGTGCGCTCAGCGGCTTTGCTCTCAACTACGCCAACATCATCGCGCTGCCGGCGCTGCTCGGCGTCGGCGTCGCCTTCAAGATCTACTACGTGATGGCCTGGCGCCGCGGCGAATATAATTTCCTGCAGTCGAGCCTCACGCGCGCGGTGTTCTTCAGCGCGTTGATGACGGCGACTGCGTTCGGCAGTCTCTGGTTCTCGGCGCATCCGGGAATTTCCAGCATGGGCAAGCTCTTGGCGCTGTCGCTCGCCTGCACGCTTGCTTCCGCGGCTTTGTTCCAGCCGGCTCTCATGGGCCGGCCGCGCACCGCCAAAGCGGGCAATGCGGGCGCTTTGGATAAAACAAAACCCGTTTCGTAGACGGGCCGTAAACCTTATTGCCGCGCCCCCGCCGCACGGTGTTCGGCCGAAAGGGCATCGCATAGTCGCAACGGCGACACGGCAACCCTCCATTAACGCTGCGGGGCTTTCCGCTCTGCATTCGAAACAACAAAAAATCAATGCCCTTCCGCTACTTGGCAAGTGCTTGGCAAGTACTTGGCAAGTCAGCGAACGGCAAAATCCGCTTTGCCTTAGAGGGTGATATTCATGCCTGGCGACCTGATGCGTCGGTTCATTCGCGACCGCCGGGGCAACACCGCGCTTATCTTCGCGCTGTCGCTCGTGCCGCTGATTTTTCTCGTGGGACTCGGGCTCGATTTTTCTGCCGCGGCGCAGAAACGAATCGTGCTCAACGAGGCGGCAGACTCGGCGGCCTTGTCCATGGTGACGCCGAGCGCAATGAACAACGAAAACTGTGCAACAGCGGAAGCCAACGCCCAGAACATTTTCCTGGGCGAAGCCCAGGCTTACGTTGCCGCGCACGGATCGGGGCTCAACTACAGTGCGCCGACCATCAGCGGCTGCGCGGACAACACATCCACCCGCACGGTCACCGTCAGCTACACCGCCTCGTCGGTCAATGCGTTTCCGAACGTGCTCGGGCAATCGAGCTGGCAGATTACCGGTTCGTCGACCGCGACCGCCAGTATCGCGCCAAACATCAACTTCTATCTGCTGCTCGACAATTCGCCGTCGATGGATATCGCGGCGACCTCCGACGGAATCACGGCAATGAAGAACGCCACCATCAATGCGCCGGCCAAGGGAGCCAATGCCGGCGGATGCGCCTTCGCCTGCCATGAATCCGATCCCGCGGCAGACGACCTGGGCAATCCCGGTGGCGAGGATAATTACGCACTGGCGCAAAACCTCGGCGTGGTGACCCGCATCGAAAACATGGCGAGCGCGACTTCCTCGCTGATGACCACGGCTTCGCAGACGATGACGGAGAACAATGCGACCTGCCCGGATGGTCCAGGTTGCTACCAGATGGCTATTTTTACCTTCAACGTGCAAGGAGGCACCAACAGCCAGTGCAGCAGCACGACGATTCAAACGATCTACGCGCCGGGCTGCGCTCCCTCATCGAACCTGAGCGCCGCGAAAACTGCCGCCAGCGGCATCGACGTTTTAGAGGTTTGCACAAATAACGACCTTGTCTGCGGTACAAACAATAACGATACGGATACTGATTTTGAAACTGCGATGAACGCCATTAATAATATCATGCCGAATCCGGGTTCCGGAACATCGGCGGGCACGCCGCAGGAGGTGCTGTTTCTGGTTACCGACGGCGTTGATGACGAAGTCAATTCGCAGTCTTGCAATGAGCCGCTCGACGCTGGGACCCGTTGTCAGCAGCCGTTCGATACGAGCTGGTGCACGACGGTCAAGAATCGTGGCATCCGCATCGCCGTGCTCTATACCGAATATCTGCCGATGACGTCGAATTCTTGGTATAATGAATGGATATCGGGATTTCAGAGCGGGGTCGCCACGAACATGCAAAACTGCGCGTCGCCGGGACTGTATTTTGAGGTGACGACCGACGACGATATTACGGCCGCCATGGTGAAGCTGTTTCAGCTATCGGTCAGCAGCGCACGCCTGTCGCAGTAGCGCGAACGGTGCAGGTGCGAGCGCCGGCGCCTTTTGTTTCCCAAGTCTGCGATTTTCCCAAGCCTGCGATTTTTCAAGCCTGAGATGCGGAATTCTTCAGGTGACCGACCGGCGGCGTGCCGCGTCAGCACGTCGACGGCGTAGGAGTGTTGTTGATGTAGTACTGCACGCAGCTGGAATTGCGCGGGAAAAACAGCGCATTCTGATTCATGTTGATTGTACTGGTGATGACGTAGCCCAACGACGGCGTGTAAGGATAAGTCACCTCTCCGAGGATCAGATAATAAGTCGTGCCGGCTTGCAGCGATTGCATGGCCGCCGGCAGCGGATAGGACGACCCGGTGGTGCGACCGTTGCCGCTGTTCGTGGCGCTCCAGACCACTGTCGCCGTTGTATTCCCGCCGGTGAACGTTAATTCTGAGACGGTGACGACCATGTTGTTGGTCGAATACGGCGCCATCACGGTCGTGGCAGCGCCGAGAATCTGATTCATCGTGGTGGTGTCGATCGCCAGGCCATCGGCGGCATCGCAATATTGGCCGCTGCTCGTGGTATTGCCGCACTGAGACGTCAGATCGGCCACGGTGCGCGCGGCGAGCGTCACTCTGAATTGAACCGCGAAGCCGTCGCCCAGCTCGGTGCCGCCGAGATAGAGCGTAAGCATGAACGGCAGGATGAGGGCGAATTCGATGGCGGCGATGCCGTGGTGATCGCTGCCGAAGCGGCGCAGGAAACGGCCCAAGAATCCGCCCAAGAATCCGCCCAAGAATCCGCGAATGCCCAATAGGGCGCCGGCGTTGCGCATCAATACGGCTCGCTCTTGAACACGGCGGTCGAGACCAGGAGCCGGTTGCCGTTCGACAGATTGGAAAGATTGAATCCGAGCGGACCGAGAATGACCGGCCATTGATACATGATTTGGACGACGACGATGCTGCCCGGAGAGCCGGGCGAATAATTCCAGGTGTTGGTGACGGTGCCGTTGGTGAAGTTCAGGGTCGGCGACGACGTGTTGGCGGAGGCAAAGTCGGTGTAGTTTTGAACGTTGACCATCAAATTGTTGCAGTTGAACAGCGCGCTGACCAGCGTCGCGGTGTCGGCGCTGGTGCACACGTAGTTCTTAAATTGCGATTGCGTCATGTTCGACTGCTGCGCCTGCCCGGTGAGGATGTAGCGGCTCGCTTCCTCGGTCACTTCGTCGAGCACGCGTCCGGCAAAGAAGACCAGCGCCGTTTCAAATAAAGCGACGAGCAGCGCCAGAAACGGCGCCGCCACCAGCGCGAATTCAAGGGCGGTGGCGCCCTTCTGGCAGAGAGCGAAATGTTTGGAGGAACGAAGCCGGCTCGCGCATTGCGCCAGTTTTTTCTTGAAAGCCGCGAACATGGCGCAGGTGCTCCGATGGAGCAGCTTTTAGGGCGAATTTGCTAGTGAAACGTTACCCTCCGGCGCGGCGCGGGGTTAACGCGCGGTGGCAAATCTGCGCGCCAGAAACTCGCCGCCGTGGCGCAAGCCTTCAGCGTCGATGCCGTGGCCGATGCCCGCGGAGATGTGCCACTCCGCCGGGATGTCGAGCGCGGCCAGGCCCTGCGTCGCCTGAAACAGCGCCTGCGGCGGGATGAGCTCGTCATGATCGCCGTGGGCGAGCAGCACCGGCGGCCGCGATTTGATCTCGGCGGCGAACGCTTCGATCGCATCGTCGTCCGGCGGCGTGACCAGGAGCCCCGAATAGCCGACGATCGCGGCGACGGCCTCGGCGCGGCGAAGCCCTACGTGCAGCGCCATCATCGTGCCTTGGCTGAAGCCGACCAGCGCCAGCGCCGACGGCGGCAGCTGGTGGCGGGCAAGCTCGGCATCGAGAAATCGCTGCAGCAGCGGCGCCGCCTTGTTGACGCCGACCCAGCGCTCATTGGGATCGCGAAACGTGAGCGCGAACCATTGCCGGCCGACCGGCGCCTGGCCGCATGGCTCCGGCGCGTGCGGCGAAACGAAGGCCGCCTGCGGCAGGTATTGCTGCCAGGCGCGGCCGATGTCGATCAGATCGTTGCCGTCGGCGCCATAGCCGTGGAGAAACACCACGAGCTGGCGCGGGCTGCCGGAGCGTGGATTGAGCCGTGGACCGTCAAGCGCGGCAGCCATTCCTTCCTCTTTTCGCTTCTGTCTTTGCAGGCTGGACGGGGGCGCCTTCACGTCCCTTGACGGCGCGATAATAGGACCAGAGTACGCGCGCCGCTATGGAACGCCAGGGGCGCCATTTGTCGCCGAGCGTCTCCATCTCCTTGGCGGTTGGCCGCGCCGGCAGCGCGAAGGCTAGCCGCGCGGCTTCCTGCAGGGCAAGATCGCCGGCCGGCCAAGCATCGGCATGGCCGAGACAGGCCAGGAGGTAGATGTCCGCGGTCCAGGGGCCGACGCCGTGTAAGGTCGTCAGCGCCGCGTGCGCGGCATCCGCGGGCATGTCGACGAGCTTCGCCAGATTGATCTCGCCGTTCTCGATAGCGCGCGCGATCGACTTGAGCGCGCGGATCTTGGCCCCCGAAAGGCCAAGCCGCGCGAGCCGTGCGGGTCGTGCGCGCAGGAGCGCCGCAGATTCGAACGGATTGAATGCTGCTGTCAGCCGTCCCCAGATCGCTCCGGCGCTCGCCGTCGACAATTGCTGTGACACAATAATGGCGGCAAGTCCTGCATATCCATGGGCACGCCGCCGCAGCGGCGGGCGCCCGGCCCGCGCGATGATGGGGACGAATCGCGGATCGATCATGCCGAGCGCGGCGAGGCCGGTGTCGAGGTCGGCTTCGGTATGGATGTGGGGAAGATGGGGCCCGGATGAAGCGGGATCGGTTTTTCGACTTTTGGCCATCGAGACTATCTGTCGAGACTATCTGATGGATGCTGAGCCTTACGTCGGTCAATCTCGGTAACGATCAAAGCCATCGATGTACACCCGCGTTTTCCGTTTTGCGCCAAGTCCGAATGGATACCTGCATCTGGGTCACGCCTACTCGGCGCTTCTCAACTACGATATGGCGCGGGAGTTTGGCGGACGGCTGCTGCTGCGCATCGAGGATATCGACACTGGGCGCTGCCGTCCCGAATACGAGGCGGCGATCTGCGAGGATTTGCACTGGCTCGGCATTTCGTGGACCGGGCCGGTACGCCGCCAGAGCGAGCATTTCGCCGATTACGAGGCGGCCATTGCCAGGCTCGAGGCCGCGCGGCTCCTCTATCCGAGTTTTGAGAGCCGCAGCGAGATCAATGCGCTTGTCGCCGAGCGCGATCGCCACGGGCCCTGGCCGCGCGATCCTGATGGCACCCCGCTCTATCCCGGACGGGCCCGTAAAATGCCACCCGCCGAGCGCGAACGCCGCCGACGCGCCGGCGAGACGTTTGCGCTCCGGCTTGCCACGGATGCAGCGGTGACGCATGCCGGCGTCCTCACCTGGCCGGAAAGGGGCAGCGGGCCGCAGGGCCAGACCGGCCTGGTGACCGCGGCGCCGCAGCGCTGGGGCGACGTTGTTCTGGCCCGCAAGGAGCTGCCCACGAGCTATCACCTCGCCGTTGTAGTCGATGATGCCCTGCAAGGCGTCACCGACGTGGTGCGCGGACAGGACCTGTTCTGGGCCACCAGCATCCACCGTCTGCTGCAGGCGCTGCTCGGCCTGCCGGAGCCGGTCTATCACCATCATCGCGTTATTCTCGACGACGAGGGACGCAAACTATCGAAGGCAACGCAGGCGACAAGCTTGCGCGAACTGCGCGCCTCGGGATTAAGCGCCTCGGACATCCGGCGCAGGCTCGGGCTGGGGCGCTAGCTTATCGTTGGAGCATGATCTTTTCCGAAAACCGGCATCCACCCCGAATCAAGTCTGGGGCAGGCTTTTTCGGGAGCGTGCTCTAAGTATTTGAGGGGCGTACTTGTTTTTCTTGGCCGGCAAAGGTGGCATGGTACGCACGGCGCCCTGAGGACCGCGTCCTCAGGACATGTGTCCTAAGGGCAGCTTCCTAAGGACAGCTTTCTAAGGGTTTGGGGGTGGGGACCGCCATGACCCGGTCAAGGATGGCCCGGTCGAGGCCGAAGCAAAAGAAGAAATCCGCCGCGCGGCCGGCGCCGCGGCGACCGTCGGCGCGCGCGAGCAGTGTCGCGTTTGCCGCCTTCGCTCACGATATCCGCACTTCGCTGACCGGCATTCTCGCGCTCGGCGAATTGCTGGCGAGCTCCACTCTCGGCGAACGCGAGCGCCGCTGGGCCAGCGGCATCAAGACCAGCGCCGAGCATCTGGCCGCGCTCACTGCGCTGGTGGTGGACGGCGCCAAGGCCGACGCGGGTTCGCTCACCCTGCAGCAAGAGGTTTTCCGGCCGCGGCGCTTTGTCGAGGCGTTAGCCGAATCGCTGGAAGCCCGCGCGCAGAACAAGGGCCTCGATGCCGAGATCGCGGTTGCAGACGGCCTGCCCGAATTGTTGGTGGGCGACGCGGTGCGGCTGCGCGCGGCGCTGGAAAATCTCATCGACAATGCGGTGAAGTTTACCGCCCGCGGCGTGGTGCGGCTCGAAGCCGGCGCTACGCGCGGCAAAAGCGGGCGGGTGACGCTCACTCTCATTGTCAGCGACAGCGGCATCGGGCTGACGGGCGCCGAGATCAAGCGGCTGTTCCGTCCCTTCGCGCAGGCGAGCGCCGACATCGCCCGCCGCTATGGCGGCGCCGGATTGGGCCTCGCCGTCGTCAAGCGGCTGGCGGAGCTGATGGGCGGCGACCTGACGGTAACCAGCACGCCCGGAAGCGGCTCGCGTTTTTGCTTCACGGCGGAGCTGCCGCTCGCCTCCGCGCAAGCGGTGCAGGAGACGCGCGCGCGCCTGCGTCTTTCCACGCCGGCGCGGCGCCTTGCGATTCTCTGCGTCGAAGACAACCCTTACGGTCGCGTCATTCTCAACACGATCCTGACCGAACTCGGCCACCGGGCTGATTTCGTCAACTCGGGCGAGGAGGCGGTCGACGCCGTGCCGCGCGGCTATGATCTGGTGCTGATGGACGTGACGCTGCCCGGCATCGGCGGTCTTGAAGCAGCGCGCCGCATCCGCGCACTCGCGGACGCCACGGGTGCAATCCCAATCATCGGCATTTCCGGCCGCACCGAAGTCGGCGACGAGGACGCCGCGCGCGCTGCCGGCATGAATTTTTATCTGCGCAAGCCGATCAGCCCGAGCGGGTTGAGCGAGGCGCTGGCCTCGGTCACAGGACTTTCACCCGATTAGGAAGGCGCGGCAGATTAAGTTAAGCCGATCTTAAAGCCCGCTTCCCATCATGCCTGGACCACAGAAGCCAGCCCGGGCACCCATGTCGACGTTAAATTCGACGTTCAATCCTGCCATCACCGTCGACGCGGCCCCGCCGCTTAAGGTGCAGCGGCCCGGCAACCAATCGCGCGTCGCCTTTTATTTTATCCGCGTCGGGATGCTCTTTGCGCTGGTGGCATTTTTGAGCTTCGCGGTGATGTGGGTGCAGTGGCAGACCGCGGTGCCGGGAATCTCGTCGGTGTCGGGCGATTTCATTGGCTTCTGGACTGCGGGACAAGTCACTCTGCAAGGCCGCGCCGCCGACGCCTATAACGAGGTGCAGCTTTTCTTCGCGCAACTCGCGCTGGATAAAGATCCGAGCGCGGCGTATCTCGGGTTCTTTTATCCGCCGTATTTTCTGCTGCTGTGCGCGGGCCTCGCGCTGCTCCCTTACTTTCCCGCGCTCTGCCTGTGGCTCGGGGCGACCTGCGCCGGATACGCGGCGGCGCTGCGGGCGATGGTGCCGAAGGGGCTGCGCGAGCGCGAGAGCGTCTGGGTGCTTTTCCTCGGTTATCCCGCGGTGATGATCAATGCCGGATTCGGCCAGAACGGATTTCTCAGTACGGCGCTTCTCGGCGGCGCCGCGATCTGGCTTGACCGGCAACCGCTGCTCGCCGGCATCTGCATCGGCTGCCTGTCCTATAAGCCGCAGCTTGCCATCGTCGTGCCGCTGGCCTTGGCCGTGGCCGGGCGCTGGCGTTGCTTCGCGGCCGCAGCAGCAACGGTCCTGATCCTCTCCGCCATGGCGACACTGGCGTTCGGCCCCGGCATCTGGCCGGCCTTCATCGCCAATACGGCAGAGGCCCGACATAACTGGATGGAGGCCTTTAATCCGCTTTACCTGCGCTATTGGGTCACCGTCTTCGGCGCGGTGCGCCTGCAGGACGGCCCATTGGCGCTTGCCTATGTGCTGCAAACCGCGGCGGGCGTGGCAGCCATGTACATGCTGGTGCGCGCATTGTGGTCGCGGCCGCCTGGTGCGCGATCGGGCAGGGCGGAAATCGCGGCGGTCGCCGCCTGCATCCCGTTCTGCTCGCCGTACATGCTCGAATATGATCTCGTGATCCTCGCCGTGCCGATGGTTTGGCTGTTGAGCGAGGCGTTAGGCGACGGCTTCCGCCGCGGCGAGGGCATCGTCCTGGTCTTCGCCTACCTGGCACCGGTGTTGTTTAAGATGCAGGCGTTTGAGGCGAAGCTGTCGGCTATCGCTGCCGCGGCGCTGCTGTTTGTAATGGTGCTGCGGCGGATGATTCAGGGACCGGCGCGGCCGTCTCCTGCAGCAGCAGATCTGCAGCAGCCGGTTCCGGCCGCTCGGCTGGAGGAGTGTTGCGCCAAGTGAAAATGGACGTGGCGGTGTAGTTCCAGACCGCTCCCATGAAAACTCCGGCGAGCCCCGCCAGCCACCACGTGTACTTTTGCTCGAACAGGACGACGGCAATGCCGACATTGGCAACGGTGCCGATGGCGCACACTGCGAAGAAAGTGACCAGCCCGCGCAGTATCGGCCAGAATCCGCGAAGGCGCATATCGCGGTAGGTCAGAACGTTGTTGAGAAAGAAGTTGAATGTCATCGCGGACAAAGCCGCGGTGAGATTTGCCGCGACGAACGCGATGCCAAGGCCGCGATTGAGACTTGCCAGCACGCTCAGATGGATGACGAGGCCCAAGGCGCCGACGCAAGCAAACATCAGAAATCGCAGCGGGATGACGTGGCCGATCGCCTTGTCGGTCAAGAGCGCCAGATAATCGAGCACGGCAACCGTGTCCAATTTGCTTTCGCCGTGGGTGCGCGAGCGAAAGGTATAGGGAACCTCCTCGACGCGCAGGCCGCCCGGCGCGGACAAAAGAATGTCAAGCAGGATCTTGTAGCCCTGGTTTGACAGATGGCGGACGGCCTGATCGAAGGCGCTGCGCCTGATCATGAAAAATCCGCTCATCGGATCGGTGAGCTTTGCGCGCAGCAGCAGACCGGCAAGACCAGTGGCAATGCGGCTCACGAACTGGCGCCGTTCGTTCCAATCGCCGACGCCACCCGATTGCATGTAACGCGAGGCCACCACGACGTCGCAACGGGATGCGAGCAGGCGCTCTAGCATGCGCGGCAAGAGCGTCTCGTCATGTTGCAGGTCGCAATCGAGCACCGCCACAACGGGCGACGTGGTGGCGAGAATGCCCTCCACAACGGCGGAGGCGAGCCCGCGCCGGCCAATTCGGTGGAGCAAACGCACCCGCTGATCGGTGCGACTCAACCGGCGCAGCACATCGACGGTGCCGTCGCGGGAATCGTCGTCAACGAACACGATCTCCCAGTCGAGCCCGGCGAGGCAGCGGTCGAGCCGGCTTATCAGCTCACCGACATTGTCGCGTTCATTGAATGTTGGAACAATGATCGAGAGAGCCGGCAAAGCGCCGCGCGTGGCGGCGGGACCGCAAGCGTCGGCGGCGCCGGCGGCGCTCGCCCCGCTGAACGACGATATACCAGATGGGTCGGTCACGCAGGCTTTCTCACGCGCACGCAGACGCCGGCAGCTTTGCGGAGGCAGCTTTGCGCGGGAGGCTTGAATCCGGAGTTAATTGTCAGGCCGGCCTGCAGATCTCCCCGTTAACGATGAATCTTTGTTTGATAAAAATCGCCAGCGCATGATCCGGAAAAGTGTGAAGCGGTTTTCCGAAAAGATCATGCGCAAACAAAGAGCTAAAGCGCGATGATGATTCATCCTCAAATCATCGTGCTTTAGCGTGTGTCGGCTGCCGTCTATTCGGCGGCATCTGCCGTATCTTCCACGATCCGGACCAGATCGCTCATGATGCGGTTTAGCTCGAAATCTTTCGGCGTATAGACCCCGGCGACGCCGGCTTCCTTCAGCATCTGCGCGTCCTGCGGCGGAATGATGCCGCCGACCACGACCGGAACGTCGCCGAGCCCGGCTTCCCTCATGCGCGTGACGACGTCGCGCACCAGCGGCAGGTGCGATCCCGACAGGATCGACAGGCCGACAACATCGACCTGCCTCTCCGCCGCGGCGGCGACGATCGCTTCGGGCGTGAGGCGGATGCCCTCATAGATCACCTCCATGCCGGCGTCGCGCGCGCGCACTGCGATCTGTTCGGCACCGTTGGAATGGCCGTCAAGGCCGGGCTTGCCGACCAGAAATTTCACTCGCCGGCCGAGCTTTCGCGACACCCGGTCGACCTCGGCGCGGATGCCGTCGAGGCCGGACGTGTCGTTGCGCACCGCCGCTCCGACGCCGGTCGGCGCGCGGTATTCGCCGAACGCGGACCGCAGCGCAAAACCCCATTCGCCGGTGGTGACGCCGGCTTTGGCGCAGGCGATCGAGGGCGGCATGATGTTAGCGCCGCCGCGCGCCGCGCGCCGCAGCTCATCGAGTGCGGCGGCGACCGCCTTGTCGTCGCGCGCCGCCCGCCAGGCATTGAGCCGCGCAATCTGATCGGCCTCGACCTCGTGGGGCACGGTCATGATCGTGCTGTCGCCGGTCGTCAGCGGCGAGGGCTCGGTCTCGACGAAACGATTGACGCCGACGACAGTCTGCGCGTTGCGCTCGATCGCTTCGAGGCGTGCGGTATTGCTCTCGACGAGCCGGCTTTTCATGTAGCCCATCTCGACGGCCGCAATGGCGCCGCCGAGACGCTCGATGAGATCGAGTTCTTCAAGCGCCGCCTTCTTCAATGCTTCGACCTTGGCGGCAATCTCCGCCGAGCCGTCGAAAATGTCATCATAGTCGAGCAGGTCCGTCTCATAGGCGAGGATCTGCTGCATGCGCAGCGACCATTGCTGGTCCCACGGAAGCGGCAGGCCGAGCGCCTCGTTCCACGCGGGAAGCTGCACCGCACGGGCGCGCGCCTTCTTCGACAGCGTCACCGCCAGCATCGAGATAAGGATGCGATAGACGTTGTTCTCCGGCTGCTGCTCGGTCAGCCCAAGCGAATTGACCTGCACGCCGTAGCGGAACAGCCGCTGCTTGGGATCGCTTACGCCATAGCGCTCGCGCGTGATCTTGTCCCACAATTCGCCGAACGCGCGCATCTTGCACATTTCGGCGATGAACCGCGTCGAGGCGTTGACGAAGAAGGAAATCCGCCCGACCACCTCGCCGAAATCGTTGACGCCGCCGGCCGCCTGCACGGTGTCGAGCACGGCGATCCCGGTGGCGAGCGCGAACGCGAGTTCCTGTTCCGGCGTCGCGCCCGCTTCCTGCAGATGGTAGGAGCAGACGTTCATCGGATTCCATTTCGGCATGTCGCGCGTGGTGAACAGGATCGTGTCCTTGATCAGCCGCATCGACGGCGCCGGCGGGAACACATAGGTGCCGCGCGACAGATATTCCTTGATGATGTCGTTCTGCGTCGTGCCCTGCAGCGTCGGGCGCGGCACGCGCTGTTCGTCGGCGACGGCGATATAGAGCGCGAGCAGCCAGGCCGCGGTGGCGTTGATCGTCATCGACGTGTTCATGGCGCCGAGCGGAATGCCGTCGAAAAGGCTGCGCATGTCGCCGAGATGGCAGATCGGCACGCCGACCTTGCCGACCTCGCCCTTGGCGAGCGGATGATCGCTGTCGTAGCCGGTCTGCGTCGGCAGATCGAAGGCGACCGAGAGACCGGTCTGCCCTTTGCTCAGGTTCTTGCGATAAAGCGCGTTCGACGCCGACGCGGTCGAATGTCCCGCATAGGTGCGGAAGATCCAAGGTTTATCGCGCGCTGGCTTATCGATCGAAGGCTTATCGATCAAAGGCTTATCACGCGTTGGCGCGTCGCGAATGGGCTCCTCGCGCATGGCTGTCGCTCACATTCCGGCGACGCCAGTGTCGCGCGGATCATGTTGCAACGCAATATCGAACCGCGGCGCGGACAACGCCAGCCTGCGCCGCTCTCCTCGCGAAGCTAGCTTATTGTTGGAGCGTGATCTTTTCCGAAAACCGGTATCCACTTTTCGGGATCATGCTCTGGCTAACGGTGCCGCACGAAGACGACGGCATCGGCGTCCGCATAGGCCTTCTCCCAGGTCGCGTTTCGCGCAAGCTCGCTGGCCAGCGGTTCGTGCGGATTCAAGATGGCCCAGGCGATGTTGTATTCGTCGAGCACCGCATGGGCTTTAGCGACATCGGCGAGGTCCACGGTCTCCGCATATTTTCGCTCGAACGCGTCGCCATAGATTTCGAGCCTGCCGTCGATGAACACCGGAATGCCAGACCATATGAGGTATCCGCCGAATTGCTGGCTGTTGAAGACGTTCCCGGTAATATTTGCTCGTTTGACAAAATCGATGGCCGCTTCCGGCGCTATGGTTTTCGGTGGAGCGATGTCGTCGCGCCACCGGACCGATGCCGTCGCCAGCACAGCAAACGCTATGCAGCCGACAAGAACGGCGGTCGCGTATTTCTGCAAAAGACCGAGCAGTGCGTCGGGCGCAGCCTTGCTGTCAAAAGAGTCCGCGGCGGGAGATTGCGGCGCCAGGGGCGGAAAGCAGCGTGCAGCAGGCCGGGCAAGAATAATCGGCGCGAGAAGGAAGAACATGAAAAGCGCGCGCATGTAGCGCAGGCCGGTGGCTGCGGCGAGGCCGAATGAGATCAGCCTCGCCGCCCCCAGCCGGATGCCCAAGCCCGCTATGACGAGAAAGATCGCGACGAAATACAGCAAAATAAAAATTGACGCGTGAAAATCCGGTGAGCGCAATTCGTTGATATATCCGGATGCGAACTTCATGCTGACGAGTGTCGTGGTCATGAACGCAGGCTTTATCCCATAGGGTGTTATGGCGGCGCAGGCGGTGGTGGCCAGCGTTGTAACCAGAACCCGTCGGCATTTTGCGTAATCACGCTTGATAAAATTGTGATAAAGCGAGCAAGCGGAAAAAATATAGAGCAGCGTAAGTGCGTACGTGAAACTGCCGTGGATGTTGGCCCAAAGAACGATCAAGGGCGCAAGGGTCAGCAGCGGCGGCAGATCGAATTTCTCATCATCATAGGCGTCGAGCAGGCTGATCATCCAGATGGCGAGCAGCACGTAGGAAAAAACGTGCGGGCGCGCGGTGAAGTGCGGGCCCATCGCCGCTCCCGTCAACACGGCGCACCATATGGCGACGGAAAATCGAAGGTGCCGCAGCAAGTAGAAACACACGATGCCGACGATGGCGGCGCTGGAGGCGGCGGCGAGAACCGCCATGGCGCGCCAGCCGCCCGCGTTGAACGTCAGCGCGTAGATGACCTGCGACAGCCACTGCATGGAAATCCACGGTTTGCCGGCTGCCGTGTACGAATAGAAGTCGACGCTGGGAACACGGGCGTGATCAAGGATCCATTGCCCGGCGCGGATTTGCCACAAGGTATCGGGTTCTTGCAGGAGCAGCGGCGCGCGCAGCACGTTGAGGCAATAGAACAAAATAAATACGGCGAAGGCGGTAAGGAGAAAAGCTCTGTCTCGAGATTTGATCAAACAGGGCCCCCGCTGCGGATCCCGGTAAGACACGGCTCGGCCTGCGTGCCCGCCGTCGGCGTTAAAGCGCGATGAATCGTCATCGCGCTTTAACTCTTTGTTTGCGCATGATCTTTTCGGAAAACCGCTTCGCACTTTTCCGGATCATGCGTTAGCGCGCGCCTGAGCACGAGCGCTGCCACGACCATGACAGCGACAAAGCCGACGGGCGCCTCCACGAAGGGGTAAATCAGAATGAGGCAGCAGGCCAAGCCAATGCCAGCGAGCTCGTGTTTCAGGAAACCCTGCATCCGGCCCAGGCGAAACAGGAAAGCCATCGGGACCGCCAGTACGACGAGGTCGTACATCAGGATATGAGGCGTGGTCATCAAGACTCCGACGCCGAGCGCAGCTGCCTTTATTTCGTAGGCGGCGCGGCCGCGCCACAGGATGCCGACGGCGATGGCGGCCATGATCGCGATAGTGCCTTGCACGGCCCAGGCCAGCACCTCGCTGTCGTGCAGCAGGCGCACGAAGCCGAATGCGCTCTGCAGCCTGTCCCAATAGGACAGGCCCTCGGAATAGAGGGCGTTCCCGATGCCGGGGAAAAAAGCGTGCCAGCTCTCGGCGCCGAACGCCCCCAGCGAAGCTGCCGCCATGAGGGCCGCCACGATTCCGGCGGTCAGAAACACGCGCCAATGGCCGCCCGCCACGAGCGCGATCGGAAATAACAGGCCGAGATGCGGCTTATAGGTCAGCAGTCCGAGCAGCACGCCCGCGCATAGCGGCCGCCGCTGCAAAAGCGCGAGTGTTCCGCCGATCAGGGCCGCCGAAAGGAATCCGTTCTGGCCGGCCATGAAATTGGCGAGCACCGCGGGAAACGCCGCGGCGAGAAAATAACCGACGCGGTCGCCGATGATGGCGCGGATAGCGGCCAGGTAGGACAGAAAAGTGCCAAAAACCCAGACCAGGAACGCGCTCGCATAGGGCAGCAGTGCCAGGGCGGCCGCAGCAAACAAAAATGGGGGCGGATAGCGCCAACCCAAATAGCCGCTGAAATGACCGACGACGGTCTCCTCGACCGGCTTCAGCGTCGGCCAATCATAAGCCGCGGCGGCATGACCCGCGAGCGTCATATGCCCTGCGGCCCAAAGCGCTATGAAGTCGGCGACGTTGCCTGTGCCGTCCGGCGCTGCGCTGATCCACAACCCTCGCCAATAAAAGGCAACGAGGGAAACGAGGTTGACGACAATCAGCGCGAAACAAACAAGTTCCACCGGATGCGCCAGCTTGGCACCGGCGCCGCGCACAGGGGAAATTTCATAGGTAGCCATAGGCGGCTAAGCCTCTCGCGCTCGCGGCGAAGCTAAGCCCGCTGCCGTTGAAGAACCATTAAGCGGAATGTCGGGGCGCCAGCGCGGCGCGCGATCAGCGCCGCCACGATGAGAACGGCGGCAAAACCCAGCGGGACCTTCACGAACGGCAAGATGACGAGCAGGATCAGCAGGCATGCGACGCCGATGGCTGCGATCTCATGGCGCAAGAAACCCTGCGCGCGGCCGAGCCGGAGCAGATAAGCAAGAGGGACGGCGAGAACGGCCAGGTCGTAAACGTAGAGGTAAGGCGTCACCAGCATGGCAGCGGTTCCGAGCGCCGCGGCCTTGATCTCGAACGGAGCGCGGCTTCGCCACACGAGCGCAATCGCGGCCACCGCAATCAGCGCGACGATGGCCTGCACCATCCAGGCCAGCGTCTCGCTGCCGCCGATACTGCGCACCAGGCCGAAGGCGGTCTGCAGCTTGCTCCAGTCCGCTTTGCCCTGCGCGAACACGGCTTGCGAGGATTGGCTGATGTGGCCGACGAAGGCGAGCCAAGCATCGCCGCCGAAGGCCAGCCAGGATGCGGCGGCGAGCAGCGCCGCCACGATGCCGGCGGTGATAAACACGCGCCATTGGCCGCTGGCGACAAGCGCAATCGGAAACAACAGGCCGAGATGCGGTTTGTAGGTCAATAGGCCAAGCAACACGCCGGCGAGCAGCGCACGTTCTTGCTCGATGAGAATGAGAGTGCCGCCGAACAGTGCCGCGCTGAGGAATCCGTTCTGACCGACAAAAAAGTTCGCCAGCACCGGCGGGAATGCGGCGGCGAGAAGATAACCGACGCGGTCGTTGATGGCGGCGCGGATCGCCGTCAGATAGAGCGGGAACGTGCCGAAGGTCCAGACCAGATAAGCAGCCGCGTAAGGCAGCAACGCCAGCGCCGACGCGACGAACAGGAATGTCGGCGGATAATGCCAGCCGTAATAGCCGTCGAAGCCATGGCCCAGCGCGCTGTCTTCGGCGAGTTTGTGGGTCGGCCAGTCGTAAGCCAGCGCCGCATGTCCGGCGAGCGCCAATCGCCCGGCCGCCCAGACATCGACGAAATCGGAATCGACGAAGCCGCCATGGGGCGCAACCAGCCATGTGCCTTTGAACAGCGAGCCGACGAAAAAAACCACCTGCGCAATGACGACGGCAAGGCAGATCGACTCGACGAGCCGCGGCAGCGGCGCTTGCGTTCCATGCGTGGTATATGTCTGGGACAGGGCCATCTTCAGCGCCGGCTCGCGCATTGAGTTCACATCAGAGCTGTCGCCAGCACATGCGAACTTCGGAATGGGGACACTAGCCGCCGCTGCTTGAGGAACCCTTAAGTCCTGGCGCCGCGAGTCCTGGTGGCAAGAGTCCTGGTGGCAAGAGTCCTGGCGGTGGGAGTCCTGGCGGTGGGACCGCTGCTCGTTGAGTTCGACCGGAGGCCTGCGGGGCCCACATAAAAATCATGGCCGGGACACGGATCCCAGCCGCGCTCACGCGGCTGAGATCCCGACCCGGCCATGACGTTCGAAGTCAGGGTTAAACGTATGGCGATTTGGCGGCGCTAGAGCGGGATGGGTTTTCTTTGAATCGTTATCCCGCTCTAGTTTATTGTTGGAGCATGATATTTTCCGAAAACCGGTATCCACTTTTCGGGATCATGCTTTAGCGTCTGGAAATGCCACCAACCAAACGCAGGATGATAAGCAGGATCACTGCGCCGATGAAGGCGTCGATCACCGCGGCGATGAACCCGCTGCCGAGGTCGATGTGGAAATAAGGAAAAAGATAACCCGCAATGAAGCCGCCGATAATGCCGACGACGATATCGCCGATGAGCCCGAAGCCGCCGCCTCTGACAACCTTACCGGCGAGCCAGCCGGCTATGGCGCCGACGACGATCCAAACAATAATACTTTGTACAGGCATGATCTCCCCGTCCCTTCTCCGGCAAAGGCCGGTTCCCGACGCGCCATGCGAGGGCGCGCGATTACGATAGAGCGCCGGGCGTCAGCTGTCAGCATTGTTCCATCTGCGCCGACCAATGAATTGTTCACCAAGTAATTGTTGCGCCGCAATATCGGCTGCGGCAGACTAGCAATGGCTGCCATCGCGAAGCCGCGGATCGCGATCGCCGCCAAATGCCGGAGCCTGAACGTCGGAGCCAGTACGTCGGAGCCAGTACGTCGGAGCTAGTCATGGCCGTCGCGCAAAAGAAGCCGTCCGCCGCGCCACCGAAAGATCTGTACGCCATCGGCGAAGTCCCGCCGCTCGGTCACGTGCCGGACAAGATGCACGCCTGGGCGATTCGCAAGGAACGCCACGGGCCGCCCGAAAAGGCGATGCAGCTCGAAGTCGTGCCGACCTGGCCGATCGCCGAGGACGAGGTGCTGGTCTACGTCATGGCCGGCGGGGTGAACTACAACGGCGTGTGGGCCGGGCTGGGCATTCCGGTATCGCCGCTCGACGGACACAAGAATCCGTTCCACATCGCCGGCTCCGACGCGTCCGGCATCGTGTGGGCGATCGGTTCGAAAGTGCACCGCTGGAAGGTCGGCGACGAAGTCATCGTTCATTGCAATCAGGACGACGGCGACGACGAAGACTGCAACGGCGGCGATCCGCTGCTGTCGCCGTCGCAGCGCATCTGGGGCTATGAGACGCCCGACGGCTCCTTCGCGCAGTTCTGCCGCGTGCAGTCGCGCCAGCTCATGCAGAAGCCGCCGCATCTGACCTGGGAAGAAGCGGCCTGCTACACGCTTACCTTGGCCACGGCGTACCGCATGCTGTTCGGCCATCCGCCGCACACGCTCAAGCCCGGCGACAACGTGCTGGTCTGGGGCGCCTCCGGCGGACTCGGCGTGTTCGGCGTGCAGCTCGTCGCCGCGTCGGGCGCCAACGCCATCGGCATTGTCTCCGACGACAACAAGGCCGAATACGTTTTCGATCTCGGCGCCAAGGGCGTGATCAACCGCAATGAATTCAAATGCTGGGGGCAGATGCCGAAGGTCGGCACACCCGAATACGACACCTGGGTCAAAGAAGCGCGCCGTTTCGGCAAGGCGATCTGGGACGTCACCGGCAAGCGCGACGTCGATATCGTGTTCGAGCACCCGGGCGAGGCGACGTTTCCGGTGTCCTGCCTCGTGGTCAAGCGCGGCGGCATGGTGGTGTTCTGCGCCGGCACGTCGGGCTACAACATCACCTTCGATGCGCGCTATGTGTGGATGCGGCAGAAGCGGATTCAGGGCTCGCACTTTGCGCATCTCAAACAGGCGAGCGCTGCCAACCGGTTCGTCATCGATCGCCGCGTCGATCCGTGCATGAGCGACGTGTTTGCCTGGGAGAAAATTCCCTACGCGCACGAACTGATGCGCACCAACCGGCATAAGCCCGGCAACATGGCGGTCCTGGTCAATACGCCGCGCGCAGGCCTGCGCAATTTCGACGATGTGATCGAGGCGGCGGCCTCCGCCGCATAGCGCCGCCTCTTTCAGGTCTCCGCTGTCTTCTGCCGCGCCCGGGCGATGGCGGCATTGAGTTCGCCGCCGTAGATGAAGATCCAGGCACTGAAGTAGAGAAACACCAGCGCAATCATGACCGAGGCGAGGCCGGCATAATAGGTCACGTAAGCGGACGAGAAGTGGGCGAGATAGCGGCCGAAGGCAAACCCGCAGGCGAGCCAAAGAACAAGCGTAGCGGCAATGCCGGGCCAGATGTCGCGAAGCCGCCGCCGGCCGGCCGGCAGCCACACGTGCAAAATGAAGAGTGCGAGCGCGATCACCAGCGCCGCAACGCCGAGGCGCGAGTAATTGTCATGGCCGGTGAGCGGATCGAGCCACGGCGCGTAGGTGAGCGCGGTGCGGAATACCAGCGGCCCAAGCACCACGAAAAATGAGAGCACCAGAAGGCTGATGGCGCTGATGAGCACGTAGCCGATCGATTCCAGCCGCAACAGCAACCACGGACGCCGCTCGCGCAGCCCGTAAGCGCGGTTCAATCCGATGCGCAGGCTCTCGACGCCGCTCGAGGAGAAATAAAGCGCGAACACGGCCCCGAGCGTGAGCACGTCGCCCCGCGCCGTGGTGAGCACGGTGTGGATCTGGTCGGCGATCGGGCCCGACACCTGGGGCGGCCAGGCGGCGACGACCAGCCTCGCGACCTCGTCGGCGAGGCCGCGCGAGCCGATGATGCCGGCGAGCGCGGTGACCAGGATCAAAAACGGAAACATCGCCATCAGCACCGACAGGGCGATGTGGCTCGCGATCGCCCAGCCGTCATCGGCGTTGAAGTGAAGGAACGCGTCGATGGCGACGCGGATGCAGGTGCGGATGGCGCGCAATTGGCAAAATCTCTGCGGGCGGCAGTGATCTCAATTTAGGCATCCTCGCGCAACCGGGGGAGGGGTAGTCCCCGGGCGCCGCCGCCCACCCCTGCTGCGGCAGCGGCGCGATTCATGAGAGCATGATCCCAAAAAAGCCTGCCCCGGACTTGATCCGGGGTGGATACCGGTTTTTGGATAAGCATGCCCTCGGGCTTGACCCGAGGGATCGTCCTCAAAGTAACATCTTGAGCTTGATCCGATTCAATCGATTTGGATCAAGCTCTAGACGCGCCGCGATGCGCTTCGGCGCCCGCGGGAGAAGCGATAAGAGACCCTACGCCGCCTGCACGCCGGCGAGGAAGCCGCGGACTTCGCCCTGCAGATTTTCCGCTTCAACCGACAGCGCGTCGGCGAGCGCTTTGACGTCGGTCGCGGTCGAGCGGGCGCCGACCGAGGCGTCGGAGACGCGGCTCATCGAGTCGGCGCCGTTGCGCGCTTCCATCGAGGCGCGATTGACGCCCTCGGCGATCGAGGACACGGCATGGTTCTGCTCCTCCACCGTGGCGGCGACGGTGGCGGCGATCGTCGACATGTCGTCGATGATCGAAGACACCTGTTCGATCGCCTGTGCGGCATCGGCGGTGGCCGACTGGATCGCTCCGATCTGCGAGGCGATATCCTCGGTGGCGCGCGCGGTCTGCGCGGCGAGCGATTTGACCTCAGAGGCGACGACCGCAAAGCCGCGGCCCGCTTCGCCGGCGCGTGCCGCCTCGATGGTGGCGTTGAGCGCCAGAAGGTTGGTCTGTCCGGCGATGGCCTGAATGAGCCCGATCACCTCGCCGATGCGGTTGGCGGCGTTGCCCAGCTCCTGCATCGTGTTGACGGTGCGCTTGGATTCGGAGACGGCGCGGCTCGCGACCTCGGTCGATTTCGACGCTTGCGTGGCGATCTCGCCGATCGACGCCGCCAGCTCCTCGATCGAGCTTGCCACCGTGGTGACGTTGACCGAAGCAGCGCCGACGCGGCTCTGCGCAGCCTGCGCTTCGGCCGCGACCGAGTCGGCGGCATCATTGAGCCCGCTCGAGGCCTGATCGAGGTGTCCCGCCGACTCGCGCAAGCGCGCCAGGGCGCCTTCGACCGAGGTGCGGAATTTGACGATCATCGCGGCGATGGACTCAGCGCGCAGCTCCCGCGCCGCATTGGTTTCGGCTTCCGCGCCGGACAGCCGCTCGCGCTCGATCATGGTGTCGCGGAACACGATGACGGAGCGCGCCATGGCACCGATCTCGTGGCTCGCGTCGGTTGCCGGGATGCGCGCGGTCACATCGCCGCTGGCGAGCCGGTTCATCACCGCAGCCAACTCTTCGAGCGGCATCGTAATGGAACGTCCGATGAACCAGCTGCAGATGAACCCGAACGTGGCGAAGGTCATCCCCACCCAGACGACGATCCAGCGGGTGCGGGCGCGCGAGCCGGTGAGCGCGCGGGTCGCCGCCGCGGCGTTGTCCTGTGCGGTGGCGATGAGCTTGTCGGCCTCGGGAAGCACGCTTGCGGTGTCGTGATCGATTAAACCGGCCAGCGGCTGGATGTTCTGCGCGCTCGCGACCCACTGCGCGAAGGCGTAGCTGTAATGTTGAACCTGTTGCTGGAGCTTTTGCTTCATCGCCGGCGCGCCGTCGACCGAATCAAACAGGGTGTTGAAGTGTTTGACTTCGTCGAGGAAGTGCTGCTCGGCATCGTTCGAGCGGTTGAAACGGTATTCGAGCTCATAGTGCCGCATGGTGAGTATGGACACCATGAGCTTGCCGACATCCGCGTCGGCAACCCACGACAGATCATGGTCAATGGTCTTCTCGATCTCATTGCTGGCCCAGATCAGGTCGGCGGTGGTTCCATCGGTTTCGTCGTAGCCGAGGATTCTTTGCGCGCTCACGAGGCTGTCGAAGCTCGCCTTGAGGTCGCGAACCGTGATGCGCAGCGGCGTGATCGAGTCCTGCTGCGAGGAGCCGACCATCGCTTCGATGCGGTCGAGCGAATGCACCGCCAGCGCCTGGCCGTCGGCGAAGCTTTTGACGTCCGCATCGGAGGGGTGCGCGACGAACGCGGTCGTGGCGACGCGCATGGCCAACAATCCGGCTTTGAGATTGGTGCTGGCGTCGACGACGGCATCATCGCGGTGAACGCTGTCGAAGGCGCGTCCGACTTCAAAGTCGCTCGTCGTGTAGGCGAGGCCATAGGCCAGAAAGCCGATGACCGGGATGACGCCGAGCGCGACGATGCGGGCGCGCACGGATGATAATTTCGAAAATATCCAGCTGAAGGACATTCAGGCGCCCGGAGAAGGTTGCGGAATAGCCGCGGTTCTCCTCGCGGCGGTATGGGCCGCAGCTAAGCTTAAAATGGTTAAAATTTGGCAAGAATCGCCCGCAAAGGCGGCCTGACATTGCCGGATGCTTGCTGGTGGTCCTTTGCATCTAAGATTTGCATGAGAGCCTGCCGAACCCGGATGCGAATGTCAGAAACGGACCACTGGCATTGGCTTTGATGCACCGCACGCGTAAACTTGGTGTCCCGCCGGGCCGCTTCGTTCGTTCATCGGAGAGAGCATGCCGCATGCCGCACCCTCCATGCCCGCGGGCTTGGAATTTATCGCCACGCTTCGCCAGGGGGTTGCAGCCGCGGAAGCGCTGCTCGACGACGCCCGCCGGGCGGTTGCCGGACGGGTCAATGTTGAGGGCCGCCCGGTGCCGAGCACTCTGGACCGCGAGCAGCGTGCCGCCCACGGGCTCGCCTGGCTTGCCACCTACGTGGAGGCTCTGCGGCAGCTTGCCGGCTACGCGCACCGGCTGATCGAAGCGGGGAGTTTCGGCGAGATCGAGAACCTGCTGGTGCGCATCGGCGCCGGCGAATATCTGGCGCAAATTCTCGGCGGCATTCCCATGAGCCAGGGCGAGATCGTACGCCTGTCCGATCTCGGCCTCGGCGCCGCGGCGGTGGCCGCGCGGGTTTCGCCCGCGGTCGAGCGTCTGATCGCTACCGGCAACACCGCGCCGCACCGCGCCCGGCTCGCCGAACTGATGCGCGACAATCAGCAGGCGACAATGGGCGCCTGCGGCCTCGACGAAACGCTCGATTCGATCCGCGAGGAGATGCGCAAATTCGCCGACGATCAGGTGACGCCGCGCGCCCAGCAATGGCACCTGCACAACCAATACATTCCGCTCGACGTGATCGCGCAGATGTCCGAGCTCGGCGTGTTCAGTCTCACCATCCCGGAGGATTACGGCGGCATGGGGCTGGGCAAGGAATCGATGTGCGTCGTCTCCGAGGAACTGTCGCGCGGCTATATCGGCGTGGGCAGTCTCGGCACGCGTTCCGAGATCGCCGCCGAACTTATTCTCGGCAGCGGCACAGTAGAGCAGAAGCGCAAGTGGCTGCCGAAGATCGCCTCCGGCGAGGTGCTGCCGACGGCGGTGTTCACCGAGCCCAATACCGGCTCCGACCTCGCCGCGCTGAAGACGCGGGCGACGCGCCAGGGCGACACCTACAAGGTTTACGGCAACAAAACCTGGATCACCCATCCGGTGCGCGCCGACCTGATGACGCTCCTGGTGCGCACCAATCCGGCCGAGCAAGGCTATCGGGGGCTCTCCATGCTGCTCGCCGAAAAGCCGCGCGGCGACGACGAAAATCCGTTTCCCGTTTCCGGCATGTCCGGCACCGAGATCGAGGTCTTGGGCTACCGCGGCATGAAGGAATACGAGATCGCCTTCGACGGTTTCGGCGTGAAATCCGAAAATCTTCTCGGCGGCATCGAAGGTTTGGGCTTCAAGCAACTGATGGCGACATTCGAGGCGGCGCGCATTCAGACCGCGGCGCGCGCCATCGGCGTGGCGCAAGCCGCCATGGAGCAGGGGCTCGCCTATGCGCGCTCGCGCGTGCAGTTCGGCGAGCCGATCGCCAATTTTCCGCGCGTGTCCGACAAGCTCGCGGTGATGGCGGTCGAAATCATGATCGCGCGCCAGCTCACCTATCATGCCGCGCGGCAGAAGGATTCCGGGCGGCGCTGCGATCTTGAAGCCGGCATGGCCAAGCTTCTGGCCGCGCGCGTCGCCTGGGCGGCGGCCGACAATGCGGTGCAGATCCACGGCGGCAATGGCTTTGCTGTCGAGTTCCCGGTCTCACGCATCCTCTGCGATGCGCGCATTCTCAACATCTTTGAAGGTGCCGCCGAGATTCAGGCGCAAGTGATCGCGCGGCGGCTGCTGGACGGATCGAATTAGAGCAATGTCCGATCAAACCGGTACGACGGTGTCGTCATTGCGAGGAGCCCGAAGGGCGACGAAGCAATCCAGAACGGCGGTGCAGAACTGGATTGCTTCGCGGAGCCTGTCATCGGACCGCGCGACTTCGCGCGGGTCCGTTGGCTCGCAATGACGCCGCCATGAGCCTTCGGCATTGACGCTGACGTTCATGGCGGTGAATGTCGGGCGATGGAAACTTTTGCAGCGCCACAACCAGCGAAGGACATTCTCCCCGATTCGGGACGGGCGTGGCTGCGCCTTGTCGCGACGATGCTGGTTTCGACCATTGGCGGTGTCGGCATGTGGTCGGTCGTGGTGGCGCTTCCCGCGGTGCAAGCGGAATTCGCGGTTCCGCGCGCGCAAGCGTCGTTGCCGTTTACGCTGGCGATGATTGGGCTGGCTCTCGGCGGCGTGGTCATGGGGCGGCTCCTCGATAGTCTCGGAATTTTGGGGCCGCTCATCATTGGCGCGCTGTCGCTCTGTATCGGCTATCTCGGCGCCGCCGGCGCTGGCAGTCTCTTTGCGTTTGCGCTTGCGCATGCGCTGATCGGATTCGGCTGCTCGGTGACGTTCGGTCCGCTGATGGCGGACATCTCCAACTGGTTCATCCGCCGCCGCGGCCTGGCGGTGACGCTGTGCTCGGCGGGAAATTATTTTGCCGGCACGCTGTGGCCGCCTTTGGTGCAGCATTCCATCGCCCATTACGGCTGGCGCGCCACCCATGCGGGCATCGGGCTTTGCTGCGGGCTTGCGATGATTCTGATCAGCCTTGCCGCGTTGCGCCGGAGCGCACCCGCGACGCTCATCAACGCGACCGACCAGGCGCGCAAAGGTTCACCCGCGACGCTCGGCCTTTCACCCGCGGTGCTGCAAACCCTGCTGGCGCTCGCGTCCGTCTGCTGCTGCGTCGCCATGTCGATGCCGCAGGTTCACATCGTCGCCTATTGCGGCGATCTCGGCTACGGCGTTGCCCGCGGCGCCGACATGCTGGCCTTGATGATGGCATTCGGCATCGTCGGCCGCATCGGTTCGGGCTTCATCGCCGACCGCGTCGGCGGTTTGCCGACGCTGATGCTGGGCTCGGCGCTGCAAGGCGTCGCGCTGCTGCTTTATCTTCTCTATGACGGGCTCGTTTCGCTTTACGTCATCTCCGCGGTGTTCGGGCTGTTCCAGGGCGGCATCGTGCCGAGCTATGCCATCATCGTGCGGGAATATTTCCCGGCGAAGGAAGCCGGCGCGCGCATCGGCATTATTCTGATGGCGAGCCTGTTCGGCATGGCGCTGGGCGGCTGGATGTCGGGATACATTTTCGATCTGACCGGCTCCTACCGCGCCGCATTTTTCAACGGCCTCGGCTGGAACGCGGTCAACGGTGCGATCGTGCTGTGGCTATTGTTTCGGAGCCGCTCGCGCGTCGCCTATGCGTGAACGGGCTCTTTGAACAACAGCGCGACGTTGCCCGAAAGGATGCGTTCGCCATCGGCGCCGAGCGCGCGGATCTCGCGCACGAAGTCGCGCACGATCTCGCGCTTTCGGATTTCCTGTGGATAATCGGTGGCGAAGACGATGCGCGACGCGGGAATTTCGCACAAGCCCGCTTTCACCGCGCCGATGCCGCCGGCAAAGCCTGCGGTGTCGAACACCAGATTGTTGCGGATGTAATAGTCGAAATCGCGTTTGGGCGTGACGCCGTGGCGCGGATTGCCGGCGGTGCCCCAAAACTCCTTATCCTGAAACGAACGGATGCGCGCGAGCATGCCGGCGATGCCGCCGGAGAGATGCGCCATGTGCACGGTCAATCCGGGATGGCGGTCGAACACGCCGGAATTGATCAGGCGGATCGTCGCCATGATCAGCGAGAACTCGCGGCCGACGCCGCGCGCGGTATCGTACGCGTCGAATTGCTGGGCGTGATTGAGCTTGAGCGCCGGATGCACGAACACGAACATGCCGAGCTTCTCGACCTCGTTCCAGAACGGTTCCATGCCGGGATCGTCGATCCACTTGCCGTCGAATTCCGAACAGATGGTCACGCCCTGGAAGCCGAGTTCGTGGCGGCAGCGCGCCAGTTCCTTGAACGCGTCCGCGCCGCCGAGGGGGTGCGCGTGGGCGGCGCCGATGAAGCGGCCCGGATAGTCGCGCTCGGCCTTTTTCGCCTTGTCGTTGATGAGCCGCGAGCTTTCGAGATCGGCGCACATGCCGGCGGCGCTGGTGAGCCAGGCGGCGTCGATCCCGGCAACGTCCATCATGCGCACATGCTCGTCGAGGTCGTAGAGCAGCGAATGCACCGTATAGCTCGGCGCGCCGAGCGCATCGTAATTGAGCACCAGGCGGTCGCCCGGATCGGCCTTGATCAGTTCGCGCGGGGTGAAATGGTGCTGGAAATCGACGATCATGGGGGGCGGTTTCTCCGTTGCGGCACTCTCCTAGCACGCACGCCCGACCAACCGCGATATGCGCGAATACCAGCCACGATATGCGGGAATGCAGGCCCGCACCTCGGGAATGCCCACCGGCAGCGCGAAGTCTCGGGTTTCGCTGCCGCGCGCGGCAGGCTACATTATGTCAATGGCATATTTCATGTCGCATGTGGCCGTCCCGATCGCCGTTGGTGCGGTCGCGCTGGTCCTTCTCCTTGGCCTCATCAACCTGATGCGCGGCGGTTCGCCGTGGACGTCGCAGAAACTGATGCGCCTGCGCGTCATGCTGCAATTCATCGCCATTGTGGTCATCATGCTCGCGGTCTGGATTATGCGCGGCTAGCGCATGATCCGGAAAAGTGTGGAGCGGTTTTCCGAAAAGATCGTGCGCAAACAATGAGCTAAAGCGCGATGACGATTCCTCCTCCAATCCTCGCGCTTAGCGCCATCGCTGCGTTGTGCGTCCGCGAAATTCGGGTAAGATGGATTCGGTAAGGGGACAGTATGGGTGGGTGGCCAATTCAACGCAGATGGTCGGCGGCTTTTGTCGCGGTAATTGTGGCGGTGGCTTGGCTGCGTCCGGCCAGCGGCGCCGATTTGGCTTCGCCGACGCTTCCGCCGGCCCCGCCGCCTGCTTTCAGTCCGCAAACGGTCAATTCGAACGACGGCTCCGGTCTCTTCGACCCGCACAGCTTCGAGCTTCGTTTCGGCGCCTTTGCCCACGGGGTGGGCGGCATCGAGCAGGGGACATACGACCTTAGTCCGGAAATCGTGTTTCCCAAGTTCTCGTTCGGACAGGGCCAATGGTGGAGCATGCTCATTCCGCGGCCCCATGTCGGCGGACTGGTCAATCTCGAGGGAAAAACCAGCTCCATCTACGGCGGCGCGCTATGGACCTTTCCACTGCCGCATCGTTTCTTTGCCGAGCTTTTCCTCGATGGCGACAAGTATTTCGGATACGAGGATAACCCCCCGCCGGGACGCGCCGGTCTGGGCTGCCCCTACCTTTTTCATGACGGGGGCAATTTGGGCTACCACATCAACGAACATTGGAGCGTGATGTTCTCATTCGATCATCAGTCGAACGGCCATGGCATCTTGGGCATCGACTGCGACGGCATGGGCGCGAACACGCACAATCCAGGAATCAACGATTACGGCATGCGCGTGGGCTACACGTTCTAGTTTTTTTGCAGTTCCTTGCGCCGCTTGCCGTGCCCTTAAGGGGAAGACCTCATTAAATTTCGCTGATCGCGGCGCGTAAAGCGCGCCCTTGACATCGCGATTTGTTCGGAAAAACGCTTGCCGTCGCGATCGACGGCTTCCCCTGATCGTTGGGGCCGTTGTTGCGATAACGGATGCGTTTTATGAGTTTTGACCCCAATCTTAACGGCGGCCTATGGCCCTCGCATCATCTCATCAATACATTTGAGCGAACGGCGGTCTGAAATTTCAGCTAGGTTGCGCGAGGCCGAAATGGTCGTGTTGAACCGCATCTACACCCGCACCGGCGATGACGGCACCACGGCGCTGGGCACCGGCGAGCGGCGCAAGAAATACGACTTGCGCATTGCCGCCTACGGCACGCTCGACGAAGTCAATGCCGCGATCGGCATCGCGCGCCTGCACACCGCAAGCGACGCGGCGCTCGATACGGCGCTCGCGCACATCCAGAATGATCTGTTCGACGTCGGCGCCGATCTGACCATGCCGGGCAAGGGCAAAGGACCCGGCGGGGCGCGGCTTGCGGTGACCGAAAGCCAGGTGAACTGGCTCGAAAGCGAAATCGACCGGTTCAATGCCGAACTGGCGCCGCTGCGCTCATTCGTGCTGCCGGGCGGCAGCGCCGCGGCCGCCTATTTGCATCTTGCCCGCACAATGTGCCGCCGCGGCGAGCGGCTCATCGCCGAACTCAAAGACAAACCCGGCGAGAGCGTCGGCGACGACGTGCTCAAATACGTCAACAGGCTCTCCGACTTTTTGTTCGTCGCCAGCCGTTACGCCAACGATAAGGGCGAGCGCGACGTGCTGTGGGTGCCGGGACGCAATCGCTGATGCTGACCCGGATTCACTGACGGACATTTTCGCTAAGGGCATTTGCAGCCATGGTCATGCCGATCTGGGATCACAGCCCGTTCAAGTGGCCGACGCCGCCCTACATGATGTGGGCGTTGATCATTATCAACTTCGCCATTTTTTTCCTGCAGGCGGGCATCGGCCCTGACGGGCTCAATCACGCCGACCAGATCGCCGGTTTGATTCCCGCGACGTTTGCCGGCGTGGCTATCAAGGGCGCGGTACCGGCGCCGCTTACGCTGATCACGTATCAGTTCTTGCATGCCAATTTCTGGCACGTGTTCGGCAACATGATTTTTCTCTTCGTGTTCGGCGACGATATCGAGGAGCTGATCGGACATTGGCGGTTTCTCGTGTTTTATCTCGCCTGCGGGGTTGGCGGCGGATTAGCCTTCGTGCTCAGCGCGCCGGGCGCCGACACCGACCTGATCGGAGCCTCTGCCGCGGTGGCCGGCGTCATCGTCGCCTATCTGATGTACCAGCCGTGCGAGAAGGTGACGGTGCTTCTCGGGCTGATCCCGCTGCGATTGCGTGCCTTCTGGGTGATCGGCGGCTGGGCCATCTGGCAAGTCGTGGAAGCCGCAGGCCGCGAGCAGGACGGCATTGCCTATTGGGCGCATGTCGGTGGGCTTGCGACCGGTGCCGTCCTTTTCCTCGTGATGCGTCCGGCGGGAACCCCGCTGTTCGAATGCGCGCAACCGCAGGCCGTGCCGCCGCCGCCTCCGCCAGACGGCGGCTATCGTGGCCACCTGCCGCCGCCGATCCCGCCACGTTGACTCGGCGCTGCTACGGCCATTAGGTTTCCGCACCGCAGCAATGCCGGCGAGCGCGCCGGCAACAGGTAGGAAACCTAAAAGACAAGCCATGAAAATTCTGGTGCCCGTGAAGCGGGCGGTCGACAAGGACGTGAAAATCCGCGTCAAGGCAGATGGGTCCGGCGTCGAGCTTGCCAACGTCAAGATGTCGATGAATCCGTTCGACGAGATCGCGGTCGAGGAGGCGCTCCGGCTCAAAGAGGCCGGCAAGGCGACCGAAATCGTCGCCGTCTCGATCGGACCGCAGCAAGCGGCGGAGACCATCCGCACGGCGCTCGCCATGGGCGCCGACCGCGG
>JASHVN010000134.1 GCA_030044555.1 Xanthobacteraceae bacterium
GCCGGCCTGCAGTCGATCACCGACGGCGAATTCCGCCGCTCCTGGTGGCACCTCGACTTTCTCTGGGGGCTCGATGGCGTCGAACGTCACGTGATGGACTCGGGCATTGCCTTCGCGGCGGTGACGACGCGCAACGAGGGCGTCAAGGTCACCGGCAAGATCGGTTTTTCCAACCACCCGATGCTGGAGCACTTCAAGTTCCTCAAGGCGCACACGACGCGCACGCCGAAGATGACCATTCCGGCGCCGTCGGCGATTTACGGCCGGCCAATCGGGACGCCGATCGACACGTCGGTCTATCCGACCAAGGAGAAAATGTTCGCCGATCTCGGCCAGGCCTACAAAAAGGCGGTGCGCGCCTTCGCCGATGCGGGCTGCCGCTATCTGCAGCTCGACGAAGTCTTCATCGCCATGCTGTGCGACCCGCATTACCGCCAGCAGATGAAGGACCGCGGCGACGATCCGGATGCGCTCGGGCCGCTCTACGGCGATCTGATCAACACGGCGATCTCCGACATTCCGCCCGACATGACCGTGACCATGCATCTATGCCGCGGCAATTATAAATCCACCTTCATGGGCACCGGCGGTTATGAGGCGGAGCAGGAGGTGCTGTTCGACAAGATCAAGGTGCACGGCTATTTCATGGAATACGATACCGACCGGGCCGGCGGCTTCGAGCCGCTGCGGCGGCTGCAGAAGGGCCGCCTCGCCGTGCTCGGCCTGGTGACGACGAAATCCGGCACGCTGGAATCGAAAGACGCGATCAAGCGCCGCATCGAGGAAGCCGCCAGGTTCACCGAACTCGACCAGCTTTGTCTCTCGCCGCAATGCGGTTTTGCCTCGACCGAGGAAGGCAATGTCCTTGCCGAAGAAGAGCAATGGGCGAAGCTGCGCATGATCGGCGAAGTGGCGCGCGAGGTCTGGGGCTAGGGGCTAGGGCATGCCGAATATCGTCGCCGGGAAGGTCGCCGTCGTCACCGGGGCGGGGCGCGGCATCGGGCGCGGCATTGCGCTCATGATGGCGCAGGAAGGCGCGCGTGTCGTGGTCTGCGATATCGGCGCCAGCCTCGATGGCGCCGGGACCGATATCGGACCGGCGCAGGACGTCGTCAACGAGATCAAAAAAGCGGACGGCGAAGCCATCGCCTCGACGCTGTCGATCAGCGAACCGGGTAATGCCGACAAGATCATCAAGTCCGCGATCGACGCCTTCGGCCGCGTCGATATTCTCGTCAACAACGCCGGCATCCTGCGCGACCGCATCTTTCATCGCATGAGCTGGTCCGACTGGTCGGATGTGATCGCGGTGCATCTGCACGGCAGCTTCAACATGAGCCGCGCCTGCGCGACGCATTTTCGCGAGCAGAATTCCGGCAGCTTCGTGCACATGACCTCGACCTCGGGTCTCGTCGGCAATTTCGGCCAGGCCAATTACATGGCGGCAAAACTGGGCATTGTCGGGCTGTCGCGCGGTATCGCACTCGACATGGCGCGCTTCAACGTGCGCTCGAACTGCATCGCGCCGTTCGCCTGGACGCGGATGATCGATTCGATTCCCGCCGAGACCGAGGAGGAAAAGGCGCGCGTCGCCCGTTTCCGCGAGATGACGCCGGAAAAGATCGCGCCGCTCGCCGTCTACCTCGGCTCCGACTGCGCCGACGGCATTTCCGGACAGATCTTCTCGGTGCGCAACAACGAGATCTATCTGTTCAGCCAGACCCGCCCGATCCGCACCTTGCACCGCTCCGACGGCTGGACGCCGGAAAAGATCGACGCCCAGCTCAAGGGCGCATTCGCGTCATCGTTTACGCCGCTGGATCGCTCCACCGACGTTTTCTCATGGGACCCGGTATAATGACTATCGTCTACGACAAGCTGATGGCGATCGAGATCCCGCTGGCCGAACAGACTTACAGCCAGAAGGATTGCATCCTCTACGCACTCGGCGTCGGGCTCGGCCAGGACCCGATGGACGAGAACGAGCTTGCCTTCGTGTATGAGAAGAATCTGAAAGTGCTGCCGACCATGGGCGCCATCCTTGGCCATCCCGGCTTCTGGATCCGCGACCGCGACACCGGCATCGATTGGGTGCGGATCGTCAACGGCGAACAGGGCGTGACGCTGCATCAGCCGCTCAAAAGCCAGAACACCGTTATCGGCAAGCAGCGCATCCTTGACGTGATCGACAAGGGCGCGGGCAAAGGCGCGCTTGTCCTTACCGAGCGCAAGGTTTCCGACAAGGCAACCGGCGAGCCCATTGCTACAGTCCGACAAACGACGTTCTGCCGCGCCGACGGCGGCTTCGGCGGCCCGCCGCGCGAGGCGCCCGAGCCGCATCCGCTGCCAACACGCGCACCCGACGCGGTCTGCGACTTCACCACCCGGCCCGAAACTGCGCTGATCTATCGGCTGAGCGGCGACCGCAATCCGCTGCACGCCGAGCCCGCGGTGGCCAAGCAGGCCGGCTATCCGCGGCCGATCATGCACGGCCTGGGCAATTTCGGCTTTGCCGGCCACGCGGTGCTGAAAACCATGTGCGGTTACGATCCGCAAAAGCTCGTTTCGTTTGCTTGCCGGTTCACCGCACCGGTGTTCCCCGGCGAGACGCTGCGCACCGAGATGTGGCGCGACGGCGCGATAGTGAGCTTTCGCACTCGCGTCGTGGAACGCGACGTCATCGCCGTCAATAACGGCCGCGCGGAGGTGAGATCGTGAACGAAAGCGCGGAGCTTGCGCAGATCCGCGAAGCGGTCCGCGCGCTCTGCGCAAATTTTCCCGGCGAATACTGGCGCGCGCTCGATCGCGAGCGGGGCTACCCGGAGGAGTTCGTCGCCGCGCTGACCAAAGCCGGGTTTCTGGCCGCGCTGATCCCTGAGGAGTACGGCGGCAGCGGGCTTCCCATGAGCGCTGCAATCGCCATCATGGAAGAGATCCAGGCGTCCGGGTGCAACGGCGCCGCCTGCCATGCGCAGATGTACACGATGGGAACGGTGCTGCGGCATGGCAGCGCCGCGCAGAAGGCGCGCTATCTGCCGGCGATCGCGCGCGGCGAGCTGCGGCTGCAGGCGTTCGGCGTGACCGAGCCGACCTCCGGCACCGACACGCTGAGCCTGCGCACCACGGCCGTTCGCGATGGCGACGCTTATGTGGTCAACGGCCAGAAAATCTGGACATCGCGGGCCGAGCATTCCGATCTCATGCTGCTGCTCGCGCGCACCGCGCCGCGCGAGCAGGCGACATCGCGGACCGCGGGCCTTTCGGTCTTTCTCGTTGACATGCGCGAGGCGAAAGGTCGCGGCCTGACGATCCGGCCCATCCGCACCATGATGAACCACGCCACCACCGAAGTGTTTTTTGAGAACATGCGGGTGCCGGCGGAAAATCTCATCGGCAACGAGGGCGAAGGCTTTCGTTACATCCTCTCCGGCATGAACGC
>JASHVN010000017.1 GCA_030044555.1 Xanthobacteraceae bacterium
TACGTCTTTCCGGAAAAAACCCAAGAGTTTTCGATTGACGTCGATTTGATCGCCGACATGGAGGTGATCAATCCGTTCGATTTCTTCGTCGAACCGTATGCAGAAAACTGGCCGTTCGAATTTCCGGCCGAACTGCAAGAGGACTTGACGGCTTTTGCCCAGCCCGAGCCGGCCGGGCCGCGCCTGACCGAATTTCTGCAATCGATCGCGCGCGAGAAGCGCAACACCGTCGATTTTCTGGTCGATCTCAATCAGCGCTTGCAGCGTACGATCCGTTACGTAGTTCGCATGGAGCCCGGCGTGCAGACGCCCGAGGAGACGTTGGCTTCGCGTGCGGGCTCGTGCCGCGATACCGCGTGGCTGCTGGTACAGATTCTGCGCCACATTGGTCTGCCGGCGCGCTTCGTTTCCGGTTATCTGATCCAATTGCGGTCGGACGTTAAGCCGCTTGAGGGGGCGGCCAGTGTAGCGGAGGATTTTGCCAACTTGCATGCCTGGGCTGAAGTTTATCTGCCCGGCGCGGGCTGGGTCGGGCTTGACGCGACGTCCGGCCTGTTGTGCGGAGAAGGACACTTGCCGCTCGCGGCGACGCCGCATTATCGCAGCGCGCCGCCGATCTCAGGTCTCGTTGACATCTGCGAGGTCAGCTTCTGCCACCAAATGAACGTTGAGCGGATCGCGGAGCAGCCGCGAGTGGCCGCGCCGTTTTCCGATGACGCGCGGATTGCACTTGATGCGCCTGCCGCGAGGCCGCGATCGAACTGATCGGACGGCGGAAGGCCGAAAAACTAAAACAGCTTGAGCTGGCGGTCTTCGGGTTTGTGGCGCAACTGCGCTTGCTGGTGCTTGACCAGCTCGTGCTCGATGGCGGCGAGGAATGGTGATGGTTTTTGCTCGCGCACGCGCCCATGCCATTGACGCTTGAGGGCGCGGCTGAGGACCAGGCGATCCTTGGCCCGCGTCATGCCGACGTAGAACAGGCGGCGCTCCTCGGCCATCTCGTCGGCGGTCATGCTTTCTGCTGAGCCCCAATGCAGCGGCAGCAGACCGTCTTCGAGGCCAACGATGAACACAAAGCCAAATTCCAGACCTTTCGCGGCGTGCAGCGTCAGGAGTGACACGCCATCGGCGTCTGCGTCCCGGAAATCGGCATCATGCGCGAGCGCCACTTGATCGAGGAAACGGCTCAGATCGCCGCCGCAAGTCGCCGTCAACGGCAGCAGCCGTTGCAGCGCCAAATCGATGGCGGCGGTCTCCTTTGTCTCGGACGCAAGCTTTTGTGCGGCGTTCTTAAGCCGCGTCGCCAAGTCGTGATCCGCCGCATTGATCGTGTCCAGCGCACCGAGCAGCGCGCGCACGGCCGGCTCCTCGCCAAGCGCCGCGTGCGAGTGCTTGCGGAACGGAATGCCGGAGCGGGCGAGCGCTTCGGTCAGCGCCGCCGCCTGCGCCTCCGTGCGGTAGAGCACGGCGAAATCGGTGAACGAAAGCGCGACATGTTCGCGGCCGGCGCGGCCGCTGTCGATGGAGAAAAAATTATGGCCGCCGATCGCCTGCTCGATCGTCGCGACGATGAACTCAGCCTCGGCGCGTTCGGTCGGTGCGGCGTGGATGGTGATGCGCTCGTGCATGCCGCGCACGATTTCGGCAATCGGCTCAGCGGTTTTCGCGGCAATCACTTGCACGGAGGCGGCGATGATGGTGCCGCTCGAACGGTAATTGCGTTTGAGCGCGACGGTTGCGGCCCCTTGGTAATCGCTGCGAAAGCGGTCGAAGCAGGATGCGTCGGCGCCGCGGAAACCGTAGATGGCCTGATGCGGATCGCCGATGACGCAAAGGTTGCCGCCGGGCGGCGGCGCTATGAGCGTGAGCAGCCGATATTGCCGCGCGTCGACATCCTGGAATTCGTCGACCGAGACGAAAGGGAATTTTTCGCGGACGCATGCGGCGATGTCGGCATTGTTTTCCAGCAAGCGCACGGCAAGGCCAATGCAGTCGTCGAAATCGCCCCAATTGTTGGCGGCGAGAATGTGCTGATACGTGGCGCGCGCCTGCGCTACTTCGCCGTCTGCAACGATCTCGGAGCGCTCGGCCTTGGAGATGGCGCGGAGTAGGCTTTGTGCGCGCGGCAACGGCACAGCGAGCGCGGCCGCAAGCGCTGCGGCGCGCTCGTCTTCGCCGGCGATGCGAAAGCCGCGCTGCAGTCCCGCCGCGCCGGCGTGCTCGCGCAGCAGCGCAAGTCCGAGCGAGTGAAACGTATGCACAGAAATCTCGCTTGCCCGCTCGCCCACGCTGGTGCGCAGGCGCTCGCGCATTTCGGCCGCGGCACGGCGCGTGAACGTGATCGCGAGGCAATGTCCTGCGGCAACGCCGCATTCGGCGACGAGATGAACGATACGCTGCGTCAGCGTGCGGGTCTTTCCCGAACCCGGCCCGGCAATGATGACGAGCGGGCCGTCGACGATCACCGCCGCGGCGCGCTGATCGGCGTCGAGGCCGCGGAGCGCGTCCGAACCTCCATGGTCGTACGGCGCCTGTCGATTTTCTCCTGCCCCTACGAACGCTTGCGGGTCGCAAGGGGGAGATGGGAGCTTCGATTGCAAGATGCCCTTCACCCCGGCGCTTTCAGCGTCGACGCTCTCCATCGCGTCGCTTCGCTCTGCGGCCAGACGAGATGAAGCGCGCCGCTGGGATGGGGCATTTTCGAACAACAACCCGCCCGATGTTCTCTGCCGCAATTCGTCTTCGGCAAACAGCCGGATCACGCCGTATTCGCCGTCATAGCCGGCATCGCGAACCACGCGGCCGGCGCGCAGCCGCGCGATGGCTTCAGCCAACAGCGAAGAGTCCGCGTGCGCGATATCCTCCAGCGGCACCGTTTGCAGAATGGAAAGCTCGGAGCCGAGCGCCGCGATCAGCTTGCCGTAGCTGCGTTCCACGGTTTTGCTCGACGGTCCGCTGCCGGCGAGTTCGCCGAGCACTTCCGGCAGTGGTACGAGGTTCGAGACTTTGCCGCCCGTCGGTGGTGCGGGCGCGGCTTCTTCGTCGCGGTCGGCGAGCTGTTCGACCCGGTGCAGGACGCCGATGGTGACCGGCCCGCCGCAGACCGGACAGCGGCCGCCCTCGGCGAGCGTCTCGCGCGGCGACAACTTGATGCCGCACTTGCGATGGCCGTCGAGATGATACTTTCCTTCTTCGGGAAAGAACTCGACGGTGCCCACATAGCCTTCGCCGGTTTCGATCGCTCGGCGTATTGCGAAGTAGTCGACGTCGCAATCAAACGTGGTCGCCTCGCGGCCGAGTTTGCCGGGCGAATGCGCATCGGAATTCGACACAAGCCGATAGCGGTCGAGCATCGACAGCCGCCAGTTCATCGGCGGATCGGAGGAGAGCCCGGTCTCGACGGCGAAGATATGGTCGGCGAGATCGCCATAGCATTCCTTGATCGAATCGAAGCCCGATTGCGAGCCGAGCGCCGCAAACCACGGTGTCCAGATATGCGCCGGAATGAAATAGGCGTCCGGACTTGACGTCAGCGTGATCTCCAAAAGATCGCGCGAATCGAGCCCGAGGATCGGCCGACCGTCGGAGGCGATATTGCCGATGCGGGCCAGGCGATCGGAAATGCGGTCGACGGTGGCGAAATCCGGGGCGTAGATCAGGTGGTGGATTTTGCGGGTCTTCTCGCCCTTCTTGTAGATCGTGGAAATCTCGACCGAGAGCATGAAACGCACCGGCGCCTGGCAGGCCGGCGGCAAGGTTTGCACGATGGCCTGTTCGATCTCAGGGAGCAGGCGGAACAGGCCGGGCTCCGCCGGAACGAGCTTTTCCTTCAGCTCGGCGCGCCAAGCCGGGTGGCAGAAGTCGCCCGTGCCAACCACGCCGATGCCCTTGCGGGCCGCCCAGGCGAACAGATGTTCGAGGTCGAGATCGCGGCTGGTGGCGCGCGAATATTTCGAGTGGACGTGCAGGTCGGCGTGAAAGCGCATTGCGGCCTGGCGCGAACGGTGGCTTGG
>JASHVN010000018.1 GCA_030044555.1 Xanthobacteraceae bacterium
TGGAAGCCCTGAAAAACCGTCTGAAACACGTACCATTCGCTGACGAATCCCGCCTGCGGCGGCATTGCAGCGAGACTCATCGCGGCGAATAGCGCGCCTACACCGAACATCCAGGAGCTGCGTCGCAAGAGATCGGAATGAACGATGTTGTAGCTGCGAGTGGTCCGGTACACTCCATCGGCCGTCAAGAACAATCCTCCTTTGGCGAGCGAATGAGCCGCCAAGTGGAGCAATGCAACCACCCACGCCAAGCTCGCGAGCTCCCGCAACCCGACGCCGCGGAACATCATTGCTGATCCGAGCATTGCGACCGCGATGGAGGCATTCTCTGCCGACGAGAAGCTCAACAAACACCGCCAATCCTCTTGCTGAAAAGCGTAGAGCGCAGTCAGGATCGCGCTGATCACCGCGACGATAAGGAGAAACGTTCCTAACCCTGCCGTAGTCTCGGCATTGCCGGCCGGCAGCCAATCCAGCAGCCCTCGGCTCAAGCCAAAGAATGCCGCGTTAAGCACGACGCCGGAGAGGATAACACCTGACGCGCCGCTGCCGGAGCCATAGAGATCAGGGAACCATTCGTAGAACGGTAGAAGGCCAAGTTTCGCGCCAAAACCGATGATCAACAACAGGCCAATGATCGCTGCAATCGCGGCAGGCAATCCCGGGGCGTTTGCACGGAACGCAGCGAAGTCAAAGCCGTGCGCCCGATCGGCGAGTAACAGAACAGCAGCAACGAGTGCGACCGCGCCGACTTCGAGAAGGCCCAGCATGAAAAGAACCGGCCGTCCAACGTCCGCCGCCAGCTTCTCGCTTAAGATCAGGACGGCACCCCCGAAGCTCATGATCTCCCAGGCAATAAGAAAACTTATGCTGTCCTGCAGGCCAAAGACGCCCAACGCGCCGATCAGGCTCATGGCAGCCCCAAACAGCCATCCAGCCTGATTGCGGGAGGGCGTCGACACGGCGCAGGCCAGCGCTGCCGGAGCCAAACCAAAACCCAGGAGCCAGAGCGCGTCCGGCGTGAGTTGAAATTCGACCGGCTCGCCAGCGAGGACTGTCGGTAGATCGACCGCCGCAATGCCTTCGGGCAAGCTCATAATCGCCGCGACGATGGCCGCGATGCACCCCGCGAACAGGAGCAGGCGACTAATAATCAGGCCGCGTCCCGCCAACGCGAGGACCGCGGCCACCACCCAGGCCAAAAGGGCCGCCGCCATGATCTCATTGGTCAAGCTGGCCTCCCTTGACGCGTTGCGGCACACGTTCGAGGAACATCATGAGCGCATGAATAATGGCCGCGGGATTCGGCGGGCAGCCTGGCAGGTAGACATCGACCGGAAGTACCCCATCAAGGCCGTGGCCGGATGCGTAGCCACCTTCTGCGACGCCGCCAGAGACCGCGCACGTGCCGATCGCCATAACCCAACGCGGCTCAGGCATCGCCTCGTAGGTGGCGCGCAGCGGCGTGAGCATGGCATTGGTGACCGGCCCCGTGACCAGCAGCAGATCGGCAAAACGCGGCGACGCAGTGAAGAAGATGCCGAGGCGATGCAAATTGTAGAACGGATTGTTCAACGCCTGGAGTTCCGACTCGCATCCGTTGCATGACCCCGCGTCGACGTGCCTGATATGCAAGCTGCGGCGAAAACTTTGCGTGCGTCGCTTTCCGGGAGCCCTGTCGCGCAAAGGTGGCGTCCGCCAAATGAGATCCTCACGTCGCTGCGCTCCGAACGCCCAGTCGGACGAAGGAGTCATCGCCTCCGTCGGGCAGGCCTCGGTGCAGAGCTGACAGACAACGCAACGGCCATAGTCGATATCAAGCCGACCGTCTTTGCCGTCGGCCTTTTCTGCCGTTGGACGCATGGTAATGGCACGCGTCGGGCACACGTCAGCGCACGCCTGGCAGACATCGGTGCAATTCGCCGGATTGTACCGCGGCATGCCGATAAAGCCGGCTTGGCCGTCCGCGCCCTCCGCCAGCGGCCAAGGAGCAGTCTGCTTGCCCTCCATCAGGCCCAGTAATGTCCAGAGCGGCATAATCGTCTCCTAGCGATCGCAGCCGGCAATTGTCAGGCCGAAGCTTGCTTCGTTGATAGCGTAGTCCATCATGTTGCTGCCGTGCACCGTGAATGGAAACACGCGCCAATTAGAGAATGACGGCGATTTGATTTTCACCCGCGCAAGCGTTCCTCGATCATCGAAATGCACGGCGTAGAACAGCGTACCGCGCGGCGACTCGCTCCAACCGAGGCCCTCCGATTTCGGTGGGGCCTTGCACTCGGCCGAGACCGGTCCATCCGGCAAAAGCAATAAGACGCGCTGAATGAGGGCAATGCTGGCATTAATCTCGTCCATCCGCACTTGCGCACGCGCATGCGCATCGCCCGCTTCGCGCACCGGGACGCTCACCGGGAGCTGCCCATAGGCAGCGTAAGGGTGGTCACGACGCAGGTCGCGATCAAATCCCGACGCCCGCTGGATAGGTCCGGTGGCACCTTGGTCGAACGCGACACGCTGGTCGAGTACTCCGGTCGTTATCAATCGATCGAGATGGCTGTCCGTGCTTTCAAGGTGGCGGGCGTAAACGGAATAATCCTCGCGCAGCGCCTCCAGCTCGGCACTGAGCCATCCCTTCGGCGACAGATCGCGCCGTAAGCCGCCAATTGTCAGGATGCTGCGAAGAAAACGGCTTCCGGTCAGCTTGGTGTTGAGTTGTTTGGACCGTTCGGCGAGAAGCTTGCCTTGGGCTTCGCCCACTTTCAGCGTTGTGGTGTGGCAGAGGTGACCCAAATAATAGAGGTGATTGTAGAGACGCTCCATTTCCGCGAGCAGGACCCGCAGGAAACACGCGCGCAGCGGAACAGTGCAATTCGCCGCCGCCTCGATAGCCTGGCAATAGGCCAACGCGTGCGCCACGCTGCCCACTCCGGACACTCTCTCCGCCAGCACGACTCCGCCGGCCGCGGTAAGGCCTTCGAATCGTTTCTCCATACCTCGGTGCTTGAAGAACAGCCGCGGCTGGTAGTGTAGAATTGCCTCGCCGATATAGAAGAAGAGAAACTCACCAGATTCGAGCACGTCGGCGCGAACTGGCCCAAAGGGCAACAGCTGCACGTCGGCCGTAGCGCCGACCAACTCCGGGACGACCTGACGTACCGGCTCGTGCTGAAGAGGCAAATCAAGGGGATATTTGGGACTAAATGGTGGACAGATTGGATTGACACCGTCGTGCAGGACGAGCCGCTGCGCCTGCGGATGCTCGCTGAAGTCAACGCCAAAGAGATCGGTAATCTCGCGTTCGTGCCAGCCCATTAGCGGCCAAATGGTTGCCAAGCTTGGCACCCCATTGGGCGGCACACAGCGCCAGATGGCAAACTCCTGTCGTCCAGCCTCTGTCGCGACATAGCGCAGCTCGATGCGGTCTGGCTCGGGATACCACGCATACGCCATTTGCATACGACCGTCGGTATCGCGCAGGCGCGTTGCCGCCTCTCGCAACTGCCCCGGCTCGAGCGATGTCGATTGCGATATGTTCATGGAGAGCCACCCGCAAGAACGCGGGCGATGGTGGAAAAATGATCCCACATCCCGGAAGGCCACCAAAGGCCAAAGAGCAGAAGTGGCGTTAGCGCCAACCACATCGGCGTGACGCACCATCTACTGAGCGCGGGACGCCAATCTTCGGCAAATTTCACGGGGAGAAAATACATCTCGCGAAAATGATTGAGGAAGCCTATGAAGATCACGATCAGGAGCACGAGCATGACGGCGACCGCCCAGCCGTAATGCGCTTCGATACCTCCGCGCAGGATGACAAGCTCGCTGAGAAACAGGCCAAATGGCGGCGCTCCTGTTATGGCCGCCGCACCGGCAAGCCATAAGGCTCCCTGCACCGGAAAGCGCCCCCACACGTCGCGAATCCGTGCAATTTCCTTTGTGCCGAAGCTCCGCATGACGTTGCCTGCGCCAAAGAACATCAGTGATTTATTCAAGGAATGGTTGAGCATGTGGTACAGCGCGCCCGCGACGCCGAATATCCCGCCAAAGCCGAAACCGAGCGCGACGACTCCCATATGCTCGACACTCGAATAGGCCATCAGTCTCTTGATACCGTCCTGGCGCACAATAAACAGCGCAGCGACAATCAATGAGAACACCCCAAGGGCGACGAGGGCGCCGTGAGCCAGCGGCCCGATTCCGGCTGCATCGGCGACCGCCAGATAGCGGACGATGCCAAGCATGGCTCCGTTGAGCAACGCGCCCGACAGCATCGCCGAAACTGGCGCCGGACTCTCGCTGTGCGCGTCCGGCAGCCACGTGTGCATCGGAGCGAGCCCGACTTTCGTTCCGTATCCAATCAGCACCAGCAAATAGGCGAGAGATACCAGTGCCGGATTCATTTTTGCTCCGGCCTGCTGCAGCGTCGTCCACGTCATAGCGTAAACTGGACCGAGGACGAAGCTGCCGCTCCAATAAAACAGCACCGTGCCAAGGAGCGCCAAGCTGATGCCGGCGGATACGATGACGATATACTTCCACGCCGCTTCGACGCTTTCCGCCGCGGGCTCAAAGCCGACGAGAAAGGTGCTCACGAGGGTCGTCAATTCAATGGCAATCCAGTAGAGCCCTGCATTGTTCATAACAGTGCTCACCAGAACGGTGAGAGCAAAACCGGCAAACAGCGCGTAAAAGCGCCAAAGCCTATGCTCTTGCCCCTCAAGAAGTCGCATGTAGCCTACCGCGTAGATCGAAGCGAGCAGATAGACGATGGCCGTGCACAACGTCACCCAAGCGCCCGGCATATCGACGACGATGTAGTCCGCCCAGAAACGGTACGGTCCTTTCGCGCTCAATATCGCGAGGGCGACTGCCGCCGCAAAGGCGATCGCGCTCGCGATGAGGTTCAATTTCTCCGCGACGCTGCGCTGATGAAAGACCAAGCAACCAGCAACGGCCGCAGCTGGCGCAATCATCATTACGAGGAGAAGCGGACCGACCATGTCATCCCACCAGGCGCTTCAGTTCGAGACTGCTGGTGGTGCCGGCATGGGCGAGCAAATATCGAATAAGAACGCCGAAACACGCCACGACAATGAGAAGATCGAACAAAATCACAATTTCAATAAGCACTGGCATTCCCGGCACCAGAATCTGAGCGCCTAGGAAGATGCCGTTCTCCAGGACCAACAGAGCGAGGATTTGGCTCAGTGCCTCGTGGCGCACGGATAGCATCAGGAAGCCAATGAGCTTCATGGATAACATGACGGTGAGCGCCAAGACCGCGACAGTCGCCGCAAGACCAAGAGATTGGCCAACACGATAGCCGACGGTAAGGCAGAAGATGACGCTAAACGCCCCGACAACCAGCGATGAGCTCGGTTTGAGAATTCTATGAGTTTCGCGCGTCACGTTGAGGCGCTTAACGATCCTCCACAACAGATAGGGAAGGAACAAGCCTCGAAACAGGGCAGTCAGGATGGCAATCAGATAAAGCTCAGGATAGCCGCCATAAAACCCGACCGTGGCCGAGAGGATGGCAATGACCCATGACTCGGCCGCGAAGGCGTAGAGATAATTGTTAAGCCATGTGGAGCCCAGCATGACGAACGAAAGCAACAAGCTGACAATCGCCATCAAGCTGAAGATCGACGCGGCGAGTGGACTAAGGTGGGTGACAAGCATTATCAGCTCAACTGGTTTCCGACGATAGACAGAATCGCAAATACGAAGGACGCTGCAAGTAGCTCCTGATACCGGTAGAAACGCAGGCGCGACTGGGAGGTTTCGACGACAACAACGGCAAGCGCGACGACCAGGAACTTTCCAAGCAGCGCGATAACAGATCCCAGCACGCCGATTGGGAGTCCCAGGCGTGAAAGGCCCCATGGCAGAAGCAGAACGTTGGTAAAGATCGTGTAGAGAATGAACTGCTTCATCATCGAGGCCCATTTTAGGATCGCCAACAGCGGTCCAGAATATTCAAGAATGCGAGCCTCTTCGATCATGTAGATTTCCAGATGCGTGCTGGAATGGATCGGCAACCGGTCTGTCTCGACAATGAGGAGTGCGAAGAAAGCGGCGATCAGGAACAGGTGGGCTGGACTCCAATAGACGGCGGGATTTCCGACCAGCAGATGATTGACGACGAAGGGAAGCATAGATTTCGCGAGCAATGTGATGCCAACGAAGACTACGATAAGCGTCGGCTCAGCTAATATCGCCACCATCACGGCTCGGCTTGAGCCGATACCACCGTAAGCGCTCCCGCTGTCGAGACCGGCCAATACGATCATGAAGGAGCCGAGTGTGAGAATAAGCCCGCCGCCAAGGATGTCGCCCATGTCGGACAGCGGAAGCGGGAAGTCCGTCAACACCGGAATCAGGATCGGAACCGTCAACATCGCCGTGAAGGCGACAATCGGCGTTATCCAATAAATCCATGATGCCGTCTCGGGGACGACGATCTGCTTGTGAAATAGCTTCCAGAGGTCCCGATAAGGCTGGAAAATGCCCGGACCTTGGGCCATCTGCACGCGCTCCTCGCATTGCAGGATCACACCTTGCAGAAGCGGTGAGAGGACGAGGACGGTAAGGACCTGGGCAATTTGCAGCAGAACGTCGCGGGTCATCGTGCCGGCCGGGACAGTACGTGGGCGTGGGCACGGACTCGCGCTGCGCTTGGCGCAGCCTTAGGCAAATCTAGAAACTGACCGGGTGACCACATGCACGACTCCTCTCTTCCGCGAACGGATGAAAGGAGTCATCAGCCCCAAGGGCGGTTTAAGGCGGAACCCCATCGCCTTGTCGGCGAAGCCGACAATTTGTTGCAGGCATTATGGATAGCCTCATCCCCAAGTCAAGGTTCGAAGCAAAATCGACCGAGCTTTTGATTGCTTCGTTCCGTCCTCAATCCTCGATCAATTGACCTGTGACAGGTGCTCTGCCGCTGGATAACGCACAAGCGCTACGTTTTCGAGCGTTACAATTCCACTTGACATCAATCCGTCAAGGATCGGTAAGAATTCGTCGATGTGTTGCCGTGTATCGACAATCTCGACGACGACCGGCAGCTCAAACGAGAGCCGCAGGATCTTCGCCGTGTGAATTCGATTCGACTGGCCGAAACCGAACGGGCCCCGCAATACGGTGGCCCCGGCAAGCTTCATTTCGAGCGCCTTGTGAACAATGACCTCATAAAGCGGAAGTCCACGATATTTGTCGTCCTCCCGTATGTACGCACGTAGGACGATTGCATCGACGCCGCTTTTCATGATTTTCGCCTCCCAATCTCGTGCGCATGGCTTTTGCGCCGTGCAGAGCGGGAGGCGTCATGCAGACTCCTACCGCCGAAGCACGCGGTAGGAGTCATCAGCCCAAAGGGCGTTTTACACTCGGGGGACTCCATCCCCATCAAGATCGTATTCTAGCTCTTGCGTCGCGGCGCGGTCAAATGCCTGACAAAAGATGATGTCCTACACGTTAGGTATCGCTTCCAATGCCAATGCGTCTTCGTCCTCCACCATTGCGAAAAATTGCCTCATAGAGGTCAGGCCCATAGCTCGTTTGCAGCGGTTTGGCTTCGTTCAATTTGAACGGCCTTGTGCCGTCGTGGTTCCGTTCCGCTCGCAAAAACGTTGTGTGGCTCTTCGGTTTCGCGGCAAACCCGCTCGCAAATTGGTACAAGTGTGTGACAAAGCACACCCTGACCCCACGATCGAGTAGCGCGTTAACGATCTGGGTAGCGATCTCCGAGCCTTCCCGTTCGTTCGTCGATGCAAAAGATTCATTGAAGAGCACGAGGGCGTTGGGTTTTAGGTTATCTACGATCGTGCTCATTCTGCTTAGCTCTTCGTCCCATTTGCCACTGTCCATCGCCGCGTCTTCTTCGCGTTTGTAATGCGTGAAAATGCCATCACATACTTCGGAACAGAACGATTCGGCGGCGACAAACATCCCGGCCTGCATCATGAGATGGCTGAGGCCGAGACTGCGCAGAAACGTCGATTTTCCTCCCGTATTGGCGCCGGTGACAATGATCATATCCCTATGGTCGGCGTTGAGGTCGTTACCGACAATTGCTTTGCCCATGCTCAACGCGAGCGACACGTCGTGCAGATTCGTGCAAGACAGTTTTCGTTCGCCAATGTTGGCCGGCACAGGGATGCAAACCGGTTCTCCGAGTCTTTCAAGCTGAACATGCAAGTTGAGGTTGCCGACATAGAATGCCAGTTCCGTGCGCAGCATATGGAAGAAACTCAGGATGTGATCGGTTGATTGCGCGAGCGCGTTGGCGACAAGGTTTACGCCTTGATCATTGAGCTGGGACAAAGCCTGGGCGCCGGCCTCGTCTCGCGGATGAAGCTGGAACGAATAGGCGAGGGGCTTTTCGGCAAGCAACCGTGTAAGCCAGCTTCGCTCGTCTCTGTGAGGCTTGCGAAGCACATAGCTCGCGCCCTTGTTTCCTTTGCCCAAATGTCCACTGATCAACACGCCTGAGCGAAACTTGAGTCGATTCAGATGGTCTTCGATCTCGACAAAATACTCGTCGCTGAGTTCGCTCTGCAGCATCGCCAACAAATTGGAGAAGCCTTCGGATCTGAATTTATGTCGATGCTGATCCGAGATCGCCCGGAGCTGTTTAAGTACACCCACGAACATCTGGAGAACCTCGACTGCACGGTGGAGTATTCCCGATGGTTGGCGCGCGAAGAAGCTCCAGTAGTTCTTCCGCTCCCCTTCGATCCCGTCGATGGCGAGTTGATACATGTCCCGCACGATTTGCGGGTTCTTTGCGCAGTCCCGATAGATATCTTGCCGGTATCGGATGGCATCGAGTTCGGTCAAGCTCGACAGCAATGCAACCTGAGCCACCTCGAACAGGAACTTGTCGCCTTGCGCCATTGCCCCGACGACAATGTCCAAGCCGAGGTCTTGCCTGAGCGTCGCTTCCTGCCATGGCAGCACTTGTTGGAGCTCGAGCCCCTGCTCATTGCCTCGGTGGGAACGTAATTCCCGTTCGCGTCGCGCCAGCAGCTGCTGCGGATCGAAGTCGCGATCTCGATGCATCAGGAATGCCTTCATGGCCTGACCCGCTTCCTGATCAGATCGTAGGTCAGCCCATACTTTTGGGCGATGGCCATGGCGTACGCCAAACCGTCCGCCGGCCGGCGAACGATCTTGAATGTTCGCAACGCAGGATTTTCCGGCACAACGGTGCTTACCATCGAGACGACCTGCGGGCCGAAGGACGCTAATTCGTCGACGAAAGTGACCCATACGCACAAAAGGCCGATTTTGGTGATCGCTTCCATCACCTTCTTGCTCAAAAATGTCTCATCCTGGATGGTCGTTGAGGTAAAGATCTCATTCATGACTATGATCGATTGGGGCGTCGCTCGATCGAGAATGGCATGTAACCGCACTAGGTCATCTTCCAGCTTGCCGCGTAGGTTTTCGACCCGTTCCTCTCTTTCAAAGTGCGTGAAGAGACTGTCAAAGAGAAACAGTCGGGCTTCCCTGCCGGGCACTGGACATCCGGCCTTGGCGAGATAGTGCAATTGCCCGAACGTGCGAGCGAACGTCGTTTTGCCCCCCTGGTTGGGGCCAGAAACCACGAGGATACGTTCGCGTCCCTTCAGACAAAAGTCGTTGCAGACAACGGGCACTTTCTCTTTGAGCAGCTTATGAGCCAATCCAAGATCGAAGCTGTCATTGGCGTAAATGTCCCGATCAGTATCGGATACGAGCGGATAGCAGAAAGCAAGTCCCTCGTGTCGCAACGGTGCGATATACTCCAGGTAGGAGAGGTAGAATTGAATCTCGCGATCGAAGAGGGCGATGGTGCAGTCGATAAAGCCGGCATTTGCACGGCAAAAGTCCGCAAGTCGGTCAAATATCTCCGGATATAAGTTTGCGACAAATTCCAATATCTTTGCTTCGATATGGTTCATCTCCGCCGCGCTTGCGGAATATTTGACTCTGTAATCCCTGGTCGCGCCTTGCTTAAATTTGTCGAAGGTGCGTTCGACATCGGTGCTGTAATCGGTCTCAGAGTCGTATTTTCGGACCGTAAAGCCGCCCGCCTTGATCAGTACGCAATATTCGATCGTCGCCAGATCGGCTTTTAGAGTGTTCGTCTGAGAAAGGATGGAGTTAAAGTGCGCGGATTGAGCGTAGGCATCCAGGTAAGCGCGGAAGGCTAAAAAACCGCGCGACCTCAAGTCACAACCGGCCAGCGCTGCAGCAAAGGACTTGATGGTCTCACAATAGATCTGGACGCCATCGAGGAACCACGCCTGCTTCTGTTCCTTGTAATACATTTTTTGGGTCTGAGCGAGATGCTGGCGTACGTCGTGCATTTTGCCAGCGAATGCGCAGACGCATTCGTAGAGGGAGGCATGCTCGAGGTCCTGCATCACTTCGTGTCGGTATTTAACTGCCTCGACACGAGGGAGCCCCGCGTAGAAGTATGGCTGTAGGTTGTATTCGTCGCGTCCAGCCGTGATGGCATCGACGATCTGATTGCAATTCAGGTCGGTAAAGAACGCGGGTGCATTAGACTTTTCGTCTTCGACGCGGTCCGCGGGACTCGCGAACAGAATGCTAAACCGCGCAGGATCGTGTCTGCCGGGCATAAAGGCTCCTGATACCCCGCGGCGGCGTTGTCGATCAAACTCGATGACATTGGGTGTGCCTTGCTTGACCATACGCAGCTGCAAATTGGATTTCTGGTTTCTCGTGTCTCAACATGATGCGGAGACGGGCCCTCGCTGGTTTCGGGATCGCATTGTCGACGCCAAGACACTCCTCTCTCCCAGCAATAAAAAACCCGCCTCGCGGCGGGTTCTAGTAAGAGTCCCACCGCGAGCATCCGCGGTAGGAGTCATTAGCCTTCCGGCAGATTAGGGCGACTCCATGCCCATCTATCATTGATATAAGGATGGGGCCGATAGCGTCAAGGCGTTTGCGCGATCTATGGGTCCGAACAGCTCGGCCGACCCGCGAGCGTGATTGTTCCTGACTCTCGAAATTCCTGTAGGAGGTCGAGGTAGAGTTGGCGTTTGAACGAGACGATGAGGTCGGCAAGACGCTCGATCGGTACCCATTTCCAAGCGGAGAACTCGGGGTGTTCAGTTGCGATGTTGATGTCGGCGTCAGAGCCCTGGAAACGCATCACAAACCATTTCTGCCGTTGCCCGCGCCAGCGGTCAGCCCAGCGCTTGCGGAGTTCTGGTGGCAAATCGTAGTGGAGCCAAGACTTACTCTCGGCAACGATCTGCGCTTTATCGGTGCCAATCTCCTCACGCAGTTCTCGAAATGCTGCATCGAGCGGTTCTTCATCTGCATCGATTCCGCCTTGCGGCATCTGCCAAGCATCGCTCTCAATGTCGGCCCGCCGCCCCACGAAAACCTGATTCTCGCGGTTGAGCAACATGATGCCCACGCCTCGCCGGTAGGCGCTATTAAGATCATTCGCGCTATCCACGGTCTGAACGCCTCCTGCGGCCAAATCTGTTGCAACACGTTTTAACAGATTTCTCAGTTCGAGCTCACTGACCCCGTCCGATTGCATCACCATCCAGACGATCGGATCAGCCAGCAGTTCTTCCAAGCTGGGTTGGCGACATGTCAGTCTGTCGGGCATCTGGGTACTCCGCCGACTCCTGCGCGCTCGGATCGAGCTGCGTTCAACGGGACAGAAACGGACTTGCGAAGTGGGCGGCGTCGCCGAGCTCATGCTCAATTTCCAGCAAACGATTATATTTGGCGATCCGCTCGCTTCGGCAGAGAGATCCCGCCTTAATCTGACTACTGCCCATGGCAACGGCGAAATCAGCGATGAACGGGTCCTCCGTTTCGCCCGAACGATGCGAGATTATGTATTCCCAGCCCGCAGACCGACACTGGTCGATCGCCTCGATGGTCTCGGTCACCGTGCCAATTTGGTTGAGCTTAATGAGTGCTGCGTTCGTCGTGCGTTCAGAAATTCCTTGCCGAATGAACTTAGAATTTGTGACGTAGATATCGTCGCCAACGATCTGAATGTGCCCGCCGAGCTTTGCTGTAAGCGCTCGAAACCCCTCCCAGTCATTCTCAGCGAGGCCGTCCTCTATCGAGACAATAGGATATAGATCCGACCACTGCGCGTAGAGATCAATCAGTTCGTCGCTTGTTTTCGGGCCGCCACCAGACTTCGACAATGTGTATCCATCGCCGACGCGAAACGCCGATGCCGCGGGATCAAGTGCAATTGCAACCTGTTTACCCGGCAGGAAGCCGGCCATTTCAATTGCTTCAACGATCAGGCCGCACGCCTCTTCGTTGTCTCGAAGCTTGGGCGCAAAGCCGCCCTCGTCGCCGACGCTCGTGACGTGTCCGAGCTTGCGAAGCAGCGCTTTCAGCGCCTGGAAGGTTTCGGTGCCGTAGCGTAGCGCCTCAGCGAACGTCGGCGCGCCATGTGGAACTAGCATGAACTCTTGGAAGTCGAGCGAATTGTCGGCATGGGCTCCGCCGTTGATCACGTTCATCATCGGGACGGGGAGGCGGTGTTCGTCGATACCGCCGAGATAGGAATAGAGCGGCTGGCGTACAGACTTTGCAGCCGCCCTGGCAACCGCCATTGAAACGCCGAGGATCGCGTTCGCACCAAGCTTCGACTTGTCCTTGGTCCCATCGAGCTCGATCAGACGTTTGTCAATATCGCGCTGACGGGTGGCGGAAATGCCAATGAGCTTTGGTGCGATAATTTCAGAGACGGCCGCAATGGCACGACGCACGCCCTTGCCGCCATATCGTTTGAGATCGCGGTCGCGGAGTTCTACGGCCTCATGGGCGCCTGTCGAGGCGCCAGAGGGAACTGATGCACTTGCTCGGGTGCCGCCGTGGAGCTCGATGATAACCTTCAGTGTAGGGTTACCGCGCGAGTCAAGAATTTCGATGGCACCGAGCGACGCAATCCTACCGTTCATTCACCACCCCTTTCGGGCTCCGCCTGAAGGGCGCAGGGATTTGAGAGAGCGATGGGGGTAACGACATCTGTCGGCCGCCAGCACTGTGTCGAGAATGCCAGCGGCCGACACTCCTTGGTGCGCTTCTCGTTAGGTAAGGAGCGGGGAGAGCTCCTGCGGCGCCGTTGCTGCCGGCTGTTTGATTGGAAGCTGCAGAACCGTCGCCCGTTGGCCAGGGCGCAGTCCGGTGAGCAGCACGATCTTGCCGTCGGCAAACTCCAAAGCATCATGATGCGTCAGCGGATTATCCAGATTGATCTGTCGAAATCTTGCGACCTTGCCGCTGACTTTGCCATACCACGGGGCGGATAGGAGTCGACTAAAGAAATTGCGACGCTCCGCCTCCTCTTCGAAGGCAATCTCAGTGCCGGGTAGCAGGCATATTGCTACCTTCGGTTCTCCGATCGCGGCAAACCCGCGCGTAATCGAATAGGCGAACTTTGTTGTTACCAGTTTGTCTCCGACCCTTGCCGGGCGAGACGCGACGCTATGAAGACTATAGTCACACATTTGTCAGGCTCCTTCCTACCGAGTAACCCCCAGCCAATTAAACTGGTGTCGAAAGCGAGAAGGGCAGTAAGACGTCGCAGCTGCCGACTCCTCGCGATCCTCATGATCTGCTGTATGCGTTCACCAAGGCACCAGCGAGATCGAACCCGGTCAGCGCGCTGACAGACCCCAGCGCCAGCAATGCGATCAGGATGAGGATTACAGGACTAAAGCCGGCCAGAGCCAATATGCCAAGGACGATCGCCGATAAGCCGGCCAGCCCAAAAATCCCAGCAGTGCTCGACAGCATGTCGCCCGCCAGCGTATCGCTGGCAAGGCGTTGGGCCTTCTCGTCTGGCGTTGTTAGGGACAGTTTCAAGAGATGGACGCGTAGAGCCAAGCTTGCGCTCAGAATCAGCGCGGCGCCAAACGCAATGATAGCGATTGCTGTCAGCTCGTGGGTACTAATACCCAGAAGAGCCAGGATTCCGAGAATAACGCCGGCGGCGCCAGCCAAGAGCACTGCCGATAATCCGCCGTCTCCAGTCTGCGTTACAGATGACGCAGCAGTTCCACCTGGTCGGGTATTAATGCGAGCATATTCGGCGATTATCGCCGAACCGTGTAGCAAGAGCGTTGCACCAAAGGCGATGGTAGCGATCGCGACCAAGAAGTCTGGAACGACACGCGCCAATCCCAGAATGGTCAGAACGATTGTGGCCAGCGCGGCGATAGTTTCTCCTACTGAGCTTTTATTGCGGCGAGTTTCATCAGGCATCATTTCCTCCCTTGGTCCGCAACAATCCGACTGCAATATCAACGCCGCATGGGCATGCACTCATGCGGTAAAACGCGCGGCGGAAGGGGCGATCGCGGGGAGGTGCTTGCTTCGTCTCGTCGAGCGTTACCGCTTTTCTCTCACCGGCAGCTGGGCGAAAATGCTTTCGGCGACGGCTCTACACCCGGGGACTTCGGCAACAAAAAACCCACCTCTCGGTGGGTTTGCGTCGACCCCACCGCGATCACTTCCGCGGTAGGAGTCATTAGCCTCTCGGCGGGTCAGGGCGACTCCATGCCCGCCAAAATAATGTCAAAGAACTTCACTCGCGTCAAGGCGGATCGGTGATAATTTGGTTTTCGAGTCCCGCATCTCGGCATATCTGATCTTCGCGCGCTGCGGAATGCGCACGGGCGTGTATGCCGCATCACGGGCGCGCGTGTGTGTCGGCGCTTGCTTTGCGTCCATAGAGTCCATAATCTTTTGGCAGGGAAGGAGTCCCCGGAAATTGCCGCTAGGCTGATGACTCCTACTGCGCGTCCGTGCGCGGTGGGAGTATCGATATGAATGCTTATTTCCGCAACGCGGCCATTTGTGGAAGTTTTGCTTTCGGGCTCGCTGTAACTTTTGTGCTGCTTCAGACCTCCAGTAACCCGCCGACGCCGTTAAATATTATCGCGTTCTCACAGTTCTTGCACGAGGTCGACCGCGGCCGGGTGCGTGACGTTTTGATCGAGGGAGACCAAATCTCTGGGACCCTTGCGGACGGCCACAGCTTCCAGAGTTATGCGCCCGATGACCCGTCGTTCGTCGAGCGGCTCTATGCGAAACGGGTCTCGATTACGGTTCGTGCGCCGCAAGAAGAACCGGACTGGATTGTATCGCTTCTGAGTTCATGGCTGCCTTTCGTTCTGGTAGCGGTATTCGCTTTAAGTCGAATGCAGCGCATCACCGGCAATACCTTCGGATTCGGTAAGTCGCCGGCAAAACTCCTCACCCAGGCCCACGGTCGGATCACCTTCGCGGATGTAGCGGGCGTTGACGAGGCTCGGTCGGAGTTGCAGGAGATCGTCGAATTCTTGCGCGATCCCGGAAAGTTCGAGCGGCTTGGCGGCCGGATTCCGCGTGGCGTTCTCCTTATTGGCACTCCAGGAGTCGGCAAGACGCTTATCGCACGGGCCGTGGCCGGCGAGGCGGGCGTCCCCTTCTTCACTATCTCTGGCTCCGATTTTGTTGAGATGTTTGTCGGCGTCGGTGCCAGCCGGGTGCGGGACATGTTCGAGCAGGCGAAGAAAAAAGCGCCGTGCATCATCTTTATCGATGAAATCGATGCCATGGGCCACCATCGCGGCGCTGGACTGGGCGGCGGTAACGACGAACGCGAGCAAACGCTCAATCAGCTCCTCGTCGAAATGGATGGCTTCCAGGCCAACGAAGGCATCATCATGATCGCGGCCACAAATCGGCCGGATGTGCTTGACGGAGCGCTGTTGCGCCCCGGACGTTTCGATCGGCAAGTGATCGTTCCCAATCCCGACGTGCTCGGGCGCGAGCAAATTCTGAAGGTCCATGTGCGCAGAGTGCCGCTATCGCCAGATGTAAACCTGAAGATGATCGCCCGGGGAACTCCAGGATTTACCGGCGCCGATTTGATGAACGTGGTCAACGAGGCGGCCTTGTTGGCTGCCCGGCGCAACAAGCAAATGGTAACGCAGGTCGAGTTCGAGGATGCCAAGGCGAAGGTGATGATGGGAGCAGAGCGCAGGTCCCTCGTCATGTCCGAACAGGAAAAGCTGCTCGTCGCTTATCACGAAGCGGGGCACGCCATCGTCGCGCTTAAAACCAAGGCTGCCGACCCCGTGCACAAGGCCACGATCATTCCGCGCGGGCGGTCGATCGGGATGGTTGTACAGCTCCCCGAGCGCGACAAGCTCTCGATGAGCCGTGAGCAAATGACCTCGCAGCTGGCCATCCTGATGGGCGGGCGGGCAGCCGAAGAATTGGTATTTGGTCGCGCGAACGTGACCTCTGGGGCGGGCTCGGATATCGAGCGAGCCACCAAGCTTGCCCGCATGATGGTGACGCGGTGGGGCTTATCGGAGACACTGGGCACCATCGCTTACGGCGAAAACCAGGAAGAGGTATTCCTCGGCCACTCGGTCGCTCGCCAGCAGAGCATTTCACAGGCGACGGCGCGGAAGATCGATGCGGAAATCCGCCGGCTAAACGAGGACGCTTATGGGCAGGCGAAGGGGATCCTCGCCGCAGGGCGCGGCGACCTGGAGGTCCTGGCCAAGGGGCTCCTCGAATATGAGACTCTCTCAGGCGATGAGATTAAAGGGCTGCTCGCTGGCAGGATGCCAGTTCGCGAGGCGCCGACCGCAGCACCGAAATTGCGCTCTTCCACGGTACCTTCTATCGGCGGCATGCCACCACCGCCCTAAATCGATAGTTTCAAGGGGCAGCGGCAAGCATAATCAGCGATGCTATTGCACGGGAGCCGGAAGATTTCTTACACCGCTCCGATGACCTTCTTTTCGGCACCGCAGAGTGAGCATACTCCGCGCTCGCGATAAAAATTGGCGGTGGCTGACAGAGCGACGGTGATGCGATTCGTTTGCCTCCGCGACAACTTGAGCTCACTGCCAATGCAATTGTCGCAACAGGCCCGACCAATTTGCTGTAGCCTGAGACTTACCCGTTTGGTCGCGCTCAGCACCGGTCGCTAGCCCGCGCCTGCCGATCGTTTAATCAGTTCGCACCGAACCCCTTTGCTTGTCCCGAGCGGCTCGGTTCCGCGCCTCCCGCGGTAGCTGAAGAACGGTCGCGTGCTGGCCTGGGCAAAGACGCGTCAAGAGTAGGATCGTGCCGTCAGGAAATTCTAGAGCATCGTGATGGGTGTCGCGTCGATCCACATTGATCTGTCGAAAGCGGGCAACCTTACTGGTCGCTTTGGCCGGGCGGACGCGCAACAACCGCCGAGTATATGGGCGCTCGTATTCAGGCTTGCAATCGAACGCCAGTTCAGTACCTGGGCGGAGACACATAGCTACACCAGCTTCATTGATGCTCGCAAAGCCTCGAGTGACCGTGTTCGCAAATTCCGCAGTGACCAATTTATCTCCAATCTTTGCCGGCCGCGATTCGACCTCATACAAACTGTAGTCACACATTATGGTTCTCCTTCGCGGCGGCCCGGCGCCGGCCGACGGATCGAACTCGCACAAATAGACAATCATGCGTCGATCGCGGCGGGGGGCTCCGCCCAATCGCTGATGTTGGGCGCTGCCTTTTGTAAGCGCCGCAAGCGGCGGGGGGTCGCTCGCGACGGCGCTCTTCCGGCCAGGGGTCTTTCGGCAACAAAACAGCCCACCTAACGGTGGCTCACAAAATACTCCCGCCGTGATCTTCACGGTAGGAGTCATCAGCCGTGACGGCAATTAAGGGCGACTCCATGCCCGACGCGGAGGCTATCAAAAATCAAGCTTCCGTCAAGAACGAGCAATGTCTTTAGCAGAGGGGGGCTCTGCACGATGCTTGCGATTGCCGCGCTTGGCAGTTCACCGTAGAAATGCGCGGCGGTGGAGTTCGCCGATAAACGCCCAATGGGCCAATGACTCCTGGCGAAGCTTAAGCTTCAAGAGGAGCCCGTACGATGACCGGTCTTCGTAATCGCAGGTGCGCGCTGCGGTTCATTATTCTCATCGGCATACTGAGCTTCTTCGCAGACTTTACCTATGAGGGGTCCCGCAGCGTCGTTGGCCCTTATCTGGCCACGCTTCAAGCGAGCGGCACGATCGTCGGGATCGTTACAGGGTTCGGCGAATTCCTGGGCTACGGCCTGCGGCTTTTCTCCGGGCGTTGGGCCGACAGCACCGGCCGCTACTGGCCAATCACGATTTTCGGCTACTCCCTGCAAATGGCGTCAGTGCCGGCGTTGGCGTTGACGGGAAGCTGGCCGACCGCTGCCGTACTCATCATTCTCGAACGTGTGGGCAAGGCGATCCGCAATCCGCCGCGGGACGTCATGCTATCGCACGCGGCAAAGCAAGCTGGCGGCTACGGCTGGGCATTCGGTATTCACGAAGCGCTCGACCAATTCGGCGCCATGTTCGGCCCACTCACTGTCTCTGCCGTCCTCGCATTCAATGGCAACTATCACGCCGCTTTTGCGGTCCTGCTCATCCCGGCCATGATCAACTTGGGGCTCGTTGTGCTGGCACGCCTTCTCTATCCGCAGCCACAAGATATGGAACGATCCCCGCCCACCGCATTGCGAAGCGACCTGCCGCGGATCTTCTGGATTTATCTTCTGGGCGCCATTCTTGTTGCAGCGGGCTTCGCGGATTACCCACTCATCGCCTACCACTTCGCGCGCGCCAAGACGATCCCGAGTAACTGGACGGCAATTTTCTACTCCGTCGCCATGGCGGTCAGCGGCACCGGCTCCTTGGTGCTGGGGCGTCTGTTCGATCGGTACGGCTTCGTGGTTCTCGTCGCATTGACCATCGTGTCCGCTCTGTTTGCACCGCTGGTGTTTCTCGGCGGCTTTTGGTTGGCACTGGTGGGCGCGGCCATCTGGGGCCTTGGCATGGGCGTTCATGAATCCATTATTCCGGCAGCGGTGTCGCCGATGGTGTCGCCGCGCCGGCGCGCTTCAGCGTTTGGCGCGTTCACCGCGGGCTACGGCATCTTCTGGTTCCTCGGCAGCGCCGTCATCGGAATGCTCTATGACGTTTCCGTACTGTTGGTTATCGCCTTCTGCATGATAACGCAGCTTGCGGCTGTTCCTGTTTTCATTGTCGTTGGCCGCCGATGGGCGGCGCAACATCGCGTCTAACGGTATGAGTTGCAAACAGCTATCTCTGCTGTCTCAGAGTGCGTTAGTCGAGCGTTGACGCAGCAGACGCTGAGACTTACATGCACGGTCGGGGAAGGAGTCCCCCAGTAAAAACTGCCGTTCGGGCTGATGACTCCTGTTTGCGCACGCAGCAGGAGTTCACCGGTGTCGTCGCTTGCGATCAGTGGCCTATCTGCCCGAGCCTTGTCCTATGAATATCGGTATTGCCCGCGCTGCCGCCGGGATTGGCCGGCGAAACATCAGTCTTGCCCGCAATGTGTCCATTGGCTCGGCGATCGGCCGCTTGAACGAACCGAATGGCAGCTTGTGCCGGGACCGCGCAGTTTTACGGCGGCGCAAAGCTATGAGCTGGTGGGGGCCAATGCCATGGTCCTGCGTGTCGTTCGTGATGATCCTCCAACCTCCGAGCAGAGCGCCGCGGTCGCCGCCGTTGTCGAGGGAGTGCTGGACGTCGCGGATGGCTCCACATGTCCGGTGGCTGACCACGGTTGGTTGGTCTGGACCAAGGCAGGATTGCGCCAGGCGTTCCAGACCGGTTGTGAGATCGAAAGACGACTGAGGGCATCGCTTCAGCAGCTCGAGAAGATCTTTGGTTACAGTGGAAGCGTTCGATGGGGTATTTGGACTGACCAGTACGTCATTCCGTTCGATGGACTGAACAGTCCCGCAATCAAGGACATTACCGCGAGTGCCATCTTCAACTTCGAACCAGACGACATGCTTTTGTCGTCGGAGAGCACGTATCAAGCCAACCGCTCGTGGGAGCATTTTGTGGCAGCTCCACGCCGTTTGCTCAATGGACACGAACCGTTCGGCTATCGAACGGCTGGCCATAAACGTCCCTCCGCCTTGGATCACGCCGGGGCCGCAGATGCCTGTCCATTCATTGGAAGAAGACGTGAGCTTTCGAAAATTGACGAGCACCGGACTGGCACCAAGCACACCATCAGACTTGCGATTACTGCATCAGCCGGCTCGGGCAAGACGCGTTTGATCAAGGAGTGGCTGAGACGGCACCCGGATGTTCACGCCGTCACCGCCAATTTCAGTCTCTTCGGGGGCACTATTGCAGATTTCGCCAGCCAGTTGGCGGAGCTGCCTGCGGACCGGTTGGATTGCCGCTCGCTGGTGGACGCAATCGTGAGCCGCGTCCACCGCGATAAGATCGATATATTGGTTCTTGATGACTTGCACTGGGCTGATGCCGGCGATATGGAATTTCTTCGGGCTCTTGTCGCCGCGTTGCCATCGGTTGGCATGGTTGTATTTTTGGTCGCACGGCCAAGCGGCCGAAAGCAGCTCAAAGAGCTGAAGCCGCAGTTCGAACTGAAACTGAGTCCGCTGCCGAAGCCCGCGATGGAGGAGTTGGCGGGGCGCCTCGGTGCATCCGGAACGGTTGCAACGGTGGCGACGCTCCGCTCACGGGGCAACCCGCTGTTCGTTGAGCAGTTCGTTGCGTGGGCGGCTGAAACAGATTTTCGCGGTGGCCAGTCGGGCCCGCGGACGCTGCACCAAATCATCGCCGCACGAATCGGGCGTCTATCGAACGTCCGCATCGCAGAGCTCCGCGATCGGCTCCGGTGGGGCAGGTCGTGGGAGCGCCAGAGCGTCGACGATGAATTGGGACGTCTGGAGGCTGAGGTAGGACGTTGGCTGGATCGGTTAGAGACCGGAGATTATGCGGACCGCGTCGAGGCTGCGCGCCACCTCGTCTATCTGGAGAAGCTCGATTACGAAATTTTTCTTACCAGCCTGCTGCTGGGTCGGCCACGCCCGCGATCGAGTCGCCTGCGGGAGGCGATCGAACGGTTGCTCGTCGGCAGTGCCCACGAAATCCTTGCGGATTTGAAGCAGCGGGTGGGCAAGGCGACAGCCGTGACCAAGGAAAACATTTCGCGCGAAGCGAAACGGGCTGCGGATGTGCTCTTTGCGGTGTGCAACTGGACTTTAGCAGCGGAGTTTTACGAGTTGGCTCGTCTGGGATCGCTTTGGGAAAGGGATGAAATAGGACGGCGGCTTGCGGAATGCCGACGTCACGCGCAGGCACTGATTGCAGACGGCAGCGTGACCCATTTAGCGTGTCGTTCACAAAATTTAGACTTGAGGCCGAGCGTCGATATGCGGGATCTGCCCTATGTTTGGGCCGAACTCGGCCGGCGCTTTCGCTGCGGAGCGTACTTCGCACGGGCGAGCAAAGCCGCCGAGGTCATCAATGACCCCGCTCTGGCAGCGTGGGCTAAGAGCGAAGCGGAGCAATCGCGGGCAAACAAGGAGACACTCGCGGAGAACTGATTGACGAAGGATCAGGCGAAGCTTACGTTTGGATTCGCCACGGCGATGGAGTTCGCCGCAAAGTGCCCGACGGACCTGACCGGACGGCTGATGACTCCTGCGAACCTAGGGAGTCATTGCGTCATGGGTCATCGGACGGACATTAAGCGCGCCGACTATTACCGTCGAGAGGCTTCCACCTGCGCAAGAGCGGCGTTGGCGTCAGCTGTCGCAGACATCAAGCAAGCTTATCTTGAACTTGAGCAGGGTTGGTTAAGCCTTGCTCCCAAACCCATGGAAAGCCTTAACGACCTAAGCGTGGGAGAGCCCGGGAGCGATAGCTGTGGAAGTGCGCCCCAGCCCGTAAGCGAAAAGGTCATTGAGGACGCGAATCGTCACCGCCGCCATGACGCGGGGCGCAAGCTTGGGGCTACGGTGCTCGGCAGCGATCAAGCCCGCAATCGGTATTCACCGCTGATCGGAAGACCGGACAACAATCCGACTAATCCGCACCTGAGGCGAGCAGGCCGCAACGGACGCGCGGGCGAAGCGCGAAATTCATAGGCTGTGCCGTGGATTTGCGCGAGTACGAGAAACGCAAGTTCGCTATTGCCGAAATATTACGGGCGGCGTCTGTCTACGTGCCGGAACAGGCGGGCGAAATGCGCGCCTCGCTTCTAGATTTGTTCGCCCGCTTGGCCGAAGATCGCTTCAATCTTGTCGTTGTTGGACGGTTCAATCGCGGAAAAACCTCGTTGATGAACGCCATATTGGCCACCGACCGGCTGCCGACGGGGATTGTTCCCCTCACATCAGTCATCACCAGCGTAAGCTACGGCAGCAAAGAGCGGGTGCTCCTAAAATATCAGAATCGGATTCTCGACAGCGAAGTTCCAATCGAAGCGTTGCCGAAACATATCACTCAAGAGGGTAACCCTGGCAACGTTCAAAAGATCAAGACTGCCGAAATTCAGTTGCCAGCGGAAATCCTTCGCCGCGGATTCCATTTTGTCGATACCCCGGGGTTTGGCTCAGCGATCCTCGAGAATACGTGGACGACCGAGGCCTTCCTGCCGGAGGCCGATGCATTCATCCTTGTGACCAGTTACGAAAGCCCATTATCGGATGAGGAGGCGCGGTTTTTCAAGGCAAGTGTGGCATCGGGAAAACGCACCTTTGTTGTCGTAAACAAGCAAGACACGGTCTCGCCGCAGCAACGCGAAGCGGCCCTTTCATTCGTGCGCGAGCATTTGAAAGTCCTTTTCGACCACTCACCACCGTCAGTCTTTTCGGTATCTTCCACCGATGGCCTGAAGGCGAAGCTGTCGGATGACCGAGCGCTTCTCGAGGCAAGCGGCATTGCCGCCTTTGAGCATCAGTTGCTGGATTTTCTTCTGACAGAAAAGAGCAGCGAATTCCTGCTGAGATTGTGCGATCGCGCACGCCACTTTCTGCTGGGGTTGCCGCAGGCGGCTGACATCAAACAGTTGGTCGCGCGGATCGATGGGTTGGAAAAGCTGTGTAACCGCCCGCCTCACGGCGTGTCAACAGAAGTCGACCCGATGCCGGCCGCGGGCTTTCCGGGCTTGCAGCGGCTGCCACCTTGCGAAATTTGCGCCCACATAACTGACAAGCTGTGGAACTTCTTATGCAAGTATCAATACGAGATCATAGTCAGTCCCGACGAACAGCGCCGATTTGCCGAGCGGGGTGGACTATGCCCCTTCCATACATGGCAACTGGAGTCGACGGCCTCGCCCTACGGCATCTGCGCCGGACATGCGCCGCTTCTTGACCGGTTTGCCACCGCACTTCGGCATTTCGCCGCCACTGCGGATCTCCAGGACATCCCCGGACGCCTGCGAAATCTGCTTCCGGATGAACAGGCTTGCATCATTTGCAGCGTGCGCGACAACGCCGAACAGGAAGCTCTCGCAGCTGCGGCAAACCGGCTAGAGCGTGATCCCGTGCAGGAAATAAACGCTCTCTCGGCAGTTTGCCTTCCGCATTTCGTCTTGCTCGTCGCTGCGGTCCGGGATGCCGATGTGGCGCGCACGATGCTGGAGCGCCAAGCCACGGTGCTAGAGCGCTATGCGGAAGATATGAAACGCTACGCGATCAAACATGACGGCTTGCGCCGCCATCTTGCGAGTCAGGAGGAAGCGAATGCGGCGGAACGTGGGCTGTTGTTGGTCTCCGGTCGTCGGCAGGTCAATTTTGTGTCATTGGCGCGCGTCGTGCACGAGCGATAGGAGAATTACGTTGGGTGCAGGTGGCGTGATCGAAAAATCCGCGCAGATTGCTGCCGGAGCTTCCGTATCGTGGTTGCAGAATGCCTAACCAGACGCAGAACGTCAGTGTAGCCATCGCCAGGCTGAAGTCATTCCACGACGAGCTTGGTATCCTCGACGTAATCGCGTGCGGGGACCAAGCAATTCCTGCGCTTCGAAACATCTTGTTCGAGCGGGAGCGCAGCGGTCTCTATCAGACGCGCTGTCGCGCCGTCGACGCGTTGTCGGCACTCCGAGCGCACAATGTATTAATCGAATTTCTTCAAGTCGAACGCCAAATTACTGATCCGATCGAACGCGTTGGCGAAGACGCAGTTATCAACGCTGCGGCTTTGGCACTGGCGAGCGTCCGCGAGCAGCGTGTCCTAGAACTGTTATTGCGCCTAGCGCGACGTCCGGTTCTCACCGGTGTGATCGGGGCTCTCGGTGCATTTGAAGCCGAGGCGGCGATTCCTGCTCTCATTGATGCTCTAGAAGAGGACGCAAGTCGTGTCACTGCTGCGGGCGCGCTTCGAAAGCTCGGCGGGCGCGCGCGTGCTGCGCTCACACGCACTGTCGACGTAAGGCTACCGACGGAGACATCGGAAAGCGTGTCAAGCGTACGTCGCCGGCGCAGCGCGTTGAGGCTTCTCGCTGAACTGGGCAGATCACAGATACCCTGGCGCGTCTTGCGGCGCCTGATGCGCGATAAGGACACTGAGCTTGCCGCATTCGCTTGCGAGATCGGCCTGGTATCTGGCCCAGCGTCGGAGCGAAAAGGCATCGTTGGCCGCTTGATAGAGCTGGTGGGCGAGGCCAACTGGATGGTGCAAGAGGAGATTGAAGCTTGCTTAGTGGCTCATAGCGACAGCGCCCGCGAGGTCGTTGCCAGTTATTTGAGCAAAACCCCGCCGGTGGGAGAGAACAAGGCGGCTAGAACCGAAACTGAAGGGATCCTGCGCTATGTCATAGCGCGCATGTAGTCTGACAGGGCGTGTGCGATGGCGAGCGTCTCTGGCGATCATGCTCCGGCAACGGCAAGCATGCTCGACTGGGCGGTTGGACGACGCGGTACCGGTAATCATTGCAGCTTCTAGCTTTGCGATTTGGTCTGCAGTTCTTGTGCCCCGGACTGCGGGAGCGGCACTTCACCCTGAAGCTCTTTGCGGAGCGATGCGAGTGAAGCTTCAGCCGCGGCAAGGTGGTCTAGCTCTGGCTTGACCGCAAAAGATTGGTCGCGCCTGCGCGCGAGAGCATCTCTGATGATGTTACGGGTCACGGCTACGGTTTCGTCGAGCCGTTCGCCGAATTGCGCAGCCGCCCTGCGAAAGCTCTCATCCAGGCCGCGTACGATCGCCCAACGAAGATTTTCACCGTTGCGTACGGTAAGTTCTTCCGCCTGTTGGATCATGCGGGCGCGCAGCCGCGAGCGCCGCAATCGCTGCGGAAGGAGATGGTCAATCAGCCGGCTCGGATCTGGAATTAAGGTCGCGCCAATGCTTTCAGTCACCCAGTAGGGGTCTTCGCCGAGTTCGAAGCGTTCGTGTTTGATATCCGGTCCCAACGGAACATTGAAAAGTTGCGCTGCAGTCTCGCGGATTCGATCGACGAGTGCGTTCACACGATCTTGGCAGTCGCCAAGCGCGGTGCCTGCATCGGCGGCGAAAGTGCTCGTGAGCGGTTCGCGCGCCGCCTCGAATTCCGTGTGAACGGCCTTGGATAGCGCGCGTTGCGCCGCTTCTGCCCACGCGGTTGGGACGGCGACCGAGAGGCTCGCGTCGATCACGGCGGTGAGTTGTCCCATGGTCTCCCGGCGTAGCTGCTGGGTTCGAAAGTCCAGGGCTTCGCGCAGGCGCCGATGTTCTCCAGCGAGGAGATCGCGGCTCACACGTCGCTCGTTTTCGATCGAACGCAACGCATCCTGGAAGGCTTCCGACTTTGTCGCGAGTTCCTCGATCGGCATGGTGAGGGTTCGCATTCGAAAGCTAAGTTCCGCTGAGCCCCGTGCCAGAATGTCGACTGCCTTGCTGCGCACTGCCTCTTCAAGCCAAACCGGCTTTTCGCTTGCGAGCGCGCGCACCAAGTGAGCTTCGAGCGCCGCGATACCGCTCGCCTCCAGCGCTTGCGTATTTCGGTTCTCTTTGGCGGCCAACCCATCACGCGCCGAGACGCAGAAGATTCGATTATCTGCGTCGACAATGGACTGTTTCATCAGCACGCTTTTAAGGAACTCGACGACGGTGAGCCGATCCTCGGGCGGCAAATAATCCGCCTTGTTGAGGACGAAGAAAATGCGTGCCATCTTGGGCGTGAGTTGGCGAAGGTATTCGAGTTCGGCCTCAGTGATGGGCGGATCTGCCGAGACAACGAAAAAGGCGGCGTCGCACTCCGGCAGAACCTGCAACGCGGTGTCTGTATTGTGCTGCAGCGTCGACCCGATGCCGGGCGTATCGATGATCACCGTGCCGTCGGCAAGGATCTCGGCCGGATAAAAGAGGTCAACTCGCTCCACGCCAAGCCGATTTTCTGGATTGGCCTCCTCGGCGACATAACGAAAGAGAGCTTTTTGAATCTCTTCGACCGTTTGCGGATAGAGGGGCTCGCTCGCGCCACTGCCTTTGAAGCGAACGA
>JASHVN010000135.1 GCA_030044555.1 Xanthobacteraceae bacterium
GCGTGCGAATCGGGGTGGCGCCATGACGCGACATGGTGGCCGACCGGCCGCACGAACAGGCCGAGCTTCATATGATGTGCCGTGTTGTTCATGGTCATTTGCATTGTGTGTTTTCCTTCCCGGTCACGTCATACCAACAGATGCCAACCGGCAAATCAACACGATGCAAAAAATTGAACAAAGCGGTGTTATGGCGCAAACGCCAAATTGGGCGACGTTCCGTGCAATACGGTTCCGGGCGTGTGTCTTGCGGCGCTCGAACTAGACGGTTTGGTTCTAGAAGAGATTTAGCCGGGACTATCACTGTCGGTTGTGGGATGAAAATAAAGCCCCTTGAATTGACCAAAGGGTTCGACAAAAATTTCCACCGTTCCGTGGTGCCGTATTTCGTATTTCTCTTTTCCAGGAAGTCCATATTTAACAACGATATCCATTTGGCCATCCAGATTATCGCACACCATTTCATCATCGACGTTAATGGCATCATCATGTATCCATAGCGTGGTACTGGGCTGGATTATCACTGGGTCTTTCGGATATTTAGCGCGCGGCGGCTTTAGACCTTCCACTTCAGTTTCTGCCGACATTACTTCCAGCGAAAGCGGGTAACTTGCTCGATTCCAAACCTCGAAGCCGAGTTGAAGCTTAGTGAAGTGCCGAAAAGCAGGTACTGCAGGTGCTCCGCCCTGTGCTGCCGCAGAGCGACGATGTTTTCGATTAGGCGGAGAGATCGGAACAAGACTAAAATTGAAAAGCGTCTTAGTCACCGTCAATTTGTGTTCTGGATTTTTTCGCTCCAGGTATGTGCTGGCATTTAGAATCCCGACAGCCGCCGCAGCCCCTGCCACGGCAGTTGCCATAATAACCCACATGAGCGGAAGGCCGCCCCACAGGCCCGCTCCGCCAGTTGCCAAGGCGGTCACGGTCGGCACCAACAAGGTGCGGATAAATTCCGCCTGCGTGATCGCGTGGATAGTGTGCAGATGCCCGAGAAATTCGAGCATTCTGACAAATGGATTCGGCCGTTTACGTTCGTGCATGATCAGATTCCCTTGGTGATTGTATCGCCAAGGGAAATGCACGTCTCATCAGAATCCTTCCCACCGGAGTCCTTTCCGGTATTGTGGGGAAAACCTCGACTAAGTCCGTGCTTTGGAAGAAAAGCCCGCGCGATTAATTGACGTTTTGCGCCATATTACCGAATCAAAAGCCCATCGGCGCCCAGAGCACCTGATCGATGCGCGAGGCGCCCGTCGCCAGCATGACCAGGCGGTCGAGGCCGAGCGCGATGCCGCTTGAGTCCGGCATCTGCGCCAGCGCCGATAGAAAATCCTCGTCGAGCGGGTAGCGCTCGCCGTAGCGGCGCTGTTTCTCCGCCATTTCCAGTTCGAGCCGCCGGCGCTGCTCCGCCGCGTCGGTGAGTTCGGCAAAGCCATTGGCGATCTCGACGCCGCAGACATAAAGCTCGAAGCGTTCGGCGACGCGCGGATCGCGGCGCGACGGCCGCGCCAAAGCCGCCTGCAGCGCCGGGTATTCGTCCAGGATGGTGGCGCGGCCGATGCCGAGGTTCGGCTCGATGCGTTCCACGAGCACGCGGCTGAAAATATCGCCCCAGGTATCGTCGTCGGCGATGCGGATGCCGGCCGCTAAAGCGGCGCGGGCGAGGCTGTCGCGGTCGCCCTCCCCGTCGGGAGAAAGCGTCGCCAACAGATCGATACCGGCATGGCGGCCGAAGGCTTCGGCGACCGAAAGCCGCTCCGGCGCCGCGGAAGCATCGGCCAGGCGGCCGCGAAAGGAGAAATGGCCGGTGCCGGCCGCCCGCGCGGCCTCGCTTAAGATCGCCGCGCAGTCGGCCATCAAGACCGAATACGGCTCGCCAGCGCGATACCATTCGACCAGGGTGAATTCCGGCGCATGCAGCGCCCCGCGCTCGCGGTTGCGAAACACGCGGGCGAACTCGACGATGCGGCGCTCGCCGGCGGCAAGGAGTTTCTTGCAGGCGAATTCCGGCGAGGTGCGCAAGTAGAGCGGCGCCGCGGTGCCGTCCGGCATCACCAGCGCGGTGGCGAAGGCGTGCAGGTGGGTCTCGTTCCCCGGCGAAACCTGCAACGCGCCGGTCTCGACTTCGATGAAATCGTTGGCCGCAAACCAGGCGCGCAGAGCGGCCGTAATGCGTCCGCGGGCGAGCAGCGCCGGCCGGCGGTCGGCGTGCACCTGCGGGTCCCAAAAGGGCGACGAACCGGGCGTTTTTGCCGGCATAACCTTGTTCCAAGCGGTTAGCGGAAATAACTGGCGATTAGCCCCAAGATCGCTATCTTGCGCCCCGAATCCAGGCCGTTACACAAGGAATTTGTGCCGTGAAAGTCATCGCCAGCTCGCTGCGTAAAGGCAACATCGTCGATATCGACGGCAAACTCGCGGTTATTGTGTCGACCGAGAACATCCATCCCGGCAAGGGAACGCCGGTGACCCAGATGGACGTGCGCCGCATCGCCGATGGCGTGAAGGTGGCGCTGCGATTTAAGACCACCGATCAGGTCGAACGCGCCTTCGTCGAGGACCGCCCGCACCAGTTCATGTACCAGGACGGCGACGGCTTTCACTTTATGAATATGGAAAGCTACGACCAGGTCGCGGTGCCGGCCGACATTATCGGCGACCAGGCTGCATACCTGCAGCCGGAAATGGAAGTCATCATCAGCCTGCACGAGGGCACGCCGGTCGCCATCGAGCTGCCGCCCAAGGCCGTGCTCGAAGTGGTGGAGACCGAGCCGACGGTCAAAGGACAGACCGCGTCCTCGTCGTACAAGCCGGCGCTTCTCTCCAACGGAGTACGCACCATGGTGCCGCCGTTTGTCACCACCGGCACCAAGATCGTGGTGCAGACCGCCGACGGCAGCTACGTCGAGCGCGCGAAAGAGTAAACGCAATTACATTTTTCACTTAAACCATTGCTGAAGCTGGGGTAATTGACGAAGTAGCCTCTGGAAGCCACTTTGCGCGGCTGTTGCTCGGCCGCATCGACTTTCTGGAACTCCACCACGATTGTCTTGCACGCGCGCTCGAACCCTTCCCGGTCGACGTCCGCACGCTCGACTGTTTGCATCCGGCCTCGATCGAATACCTACGCCAACGTCGGATCGACGTTGAGTTTGCCAGATTCGACCGCCGCATGATCGCGGCGGCGCGTGCTCTCGGCGTACCCCTTTATGAAGCTTTACGGCCGCGCGAGCGGCATGCATCCGGCCGACGGCTATGCGGGCATGGGACGTCTCGCCCGGTTGCGCAAAGGCTCATGATCCGGTTGAGTGCGGCCCACCAAGGCCCCTTGCCTGCGGCCCCAATCATCCACCAAACGAGGAAATGCCCACCATGAACCCTCCCCAATCCGCGACCGCCTGTGCCAATAACGCCGACCCGGCCGTTGCCGGGGTTGAGCGCCCAACGCCGGCCGGCGCCAACGCGCCCGGCTTCGGCTCGGACGTGATCGCCGAAAGTTTGCGCCTGCTCGACATCCCCTACATCGCGCTGACGCCGGGAGCGAGCTATCGCGGCTTGCACGATTCGATCGTCAATTATCTCGGCAACACCAAGCCGCAGATGCTGCTCTGCCTGCATGAGGAAGCCGCCGTCGCCATCGCCCAGGGCTATGCCAAGGTCACCGGCAAGGCGATGGTCACCGCCGTACATTCCAATGTCGGGCTGATGCACGCCTCGATGGCGCTGTTCAATGCCTGGTGCGACCGCATGCCCGTGTTGGTGCTCGGCGCCACCGGCCCGGTCGACGCGGCCAAGCGCCGGCCCTGGATCGACTGGATCCACACCGCGCGCGATCAGGGCGCGCTGGTTCGCGAATACACCAAGTGGGACGATCAGCCGGCCTCGCCCGCCGCCGCCCGCGAAGCGATTTTGCGCGGCAACTGGATCGCCAACACCGTGCCGCAGGGCCCGGTCTACATCAATTTCGACGCCGAACTGCAGGAGTCGAAAGTCAATGAGCCGCTGCCGACGATCGATCCGGCCCGCTACATGCCGCAGATCGCCACGGCCGCGCCGGCCGAACAGATCAAACAAGCCGCCG